>CAZCRV010000068.1:0-9861 GCA_964501175.1 uncultured Clostridium sp. | reverse complement strand
CGCACAACACTGGCAGTGTTGGGGTCAGGGGTTCGAATCCCCTATGCTCCACCAATAAGCAGAGAGGGAGTCCGTGAGACTCCCTCTCTGCTTATTGTTATTAAGTAGCACGGATCGGATCTCCATATAAGCAGTAATGGGCTGCGATATGTTGATTGACGGGGGCGTATTACCCATTTTTTCGCGGAAGTCCGACAAATGGCCGGAATTGTTTTTACGACAAATCAAAGAACAGCCAGGCAAGCAGTGCCTGCGAGAGATACATGGCGGGGCCTTGCAGCTGGGAGAGCGTGCAGGAGGGCAGGCTCATGATAAACATGGCGGTGGACAGAATGCAGATAATGACGCCAAGCACGCGGCAGGCCACCATTTTGCCGCAAAAGCTGATAATGCCCGTGACAAACATCAGAATGCCGAGCGCAGCTGCAATGCCGATGCTCAGATTCATGGTCACAAGCCCCTGCAGCGCAGAGATGACGGAGGACGTGCCGAGTGCGATAAAGATAATGCTGATTAGAATGCGGGTCAGATTATTTTTGGACGATTTCTTTTTGGTTGCCATCATGCAGCCTCCTCATATATGATGTCATTATTTTACCACAGGGCGCGAATAATGTCAATCGCTATTGCAAAAAAGCGAGCGATTTGGTATAATAAGGGTAGTATCAACCCAAAAGGAATCATGGAGATTATTATGTACGCAAATTATCACACGCACACCACAAGATGCAATCACGCCCGCGGCAACGAGCGCGAATATATTGAAACCGCCATCGAACGCGGTGTCAAGGTGCTTGGTTTTTCCGATCACGTGCCGTATCCGTTCCCGAACGGGTATGAGTCCGGCTACCGCGTGCCGCTCTCTCTGCTGGAGGATTACGTCACGACTGTAGAGAACCTCAAAAAAGAGTATGCCGATCAGATTGAGATCCACCTCGGCTTTGAGGCGGAGTATTATCCCAAATATCACGCGCTGCTCCTGGAGCATCTGAAGCCGTACCCCTATGAATATCTGATTATGGGGCAGCACTTTATCGAAAACGAGATCGACGTGCCCGCCTATTGCGGCGGCAGGGTCGGGGCAGACGTGCCGTGGAAGTATGCACGCCAGGTCATCGAGGGCTTGAAGACGGGGGATTTTACCTATCTTGCGCACCCCGATCTGCCCAGCAACACCGAAAGAGGACAGGACTATCTGGACGCCATGGAATATCTGTGCCGCGAGGCGCTTGCGCTGGATATTCCGCTGGAGCTCAACTTCCTTGGCTTGCACGACGGACGCGCGTATCCCTGCCATGAATTTTGGGAGATCGCAGGCCGCGTGGGCAACAAGGTCATCTTTGGCTGTGATGCGCACGACCCTTGGGCGGTGGCCGATCCCGCTACGATCGAGCTGGCAGAGGCGTGGGGCAAGCAGCACGGCCTGCAGGTCATTGACCGTGTGGCGCTGCATAGACCAAATATGTAAAAAATGCCAAAAAGCAGATTGACAAAATATAAACGCTGTTGTATAATGTATATTAAGGTGTATGCCTATCATGTTTTGAGGAGATTTATTTATGAAAAAGTATTTGTGCTTATTCCTGACGGCGCTGATGCTGCTGAGCGTTCTGGTCAGCTGCGTGGATGCCGATACGGGAGAAGAGGACGACACGCTCCAAACACTGGAGGAAGAGACCGACGAAGCAGCGCTTGCGCTCTCCCAGATCAGCGTTGACTGGGGGCAGGAGGATTTCGTTGTTTTGGCAAGAGAGGATTTCCACTATGACGAGTGGTATACCGAGAACCGTACCGAGGTGCTCGAGGATGCCGTCTACCAGAGAAACCTGGCATTTGAAGAATACTGTAAGCTCAAGCTCAATATCATTCCCATCACTACAGCCGAGATGAACGCCGAGATTAAGAAGGACGTTCAGACCGGTGCGGGCGAGTATGATCTGCTGCAGAACCATATGGCAAACACCGCAAATCTTGCGTCCGAGGGTAGCCTTGTCAGCTTTACCGCGCTGGACGGCATGGATCTGACCGCATCCTGGTGGGACCAGGGCACGGCAAACTTTATGATCTCGGACAGAATTTATTTCATGAACGGTTCGATCAACTATTCCGACGAGGGCACGACCTACGTCATGCTGTTCAACAAGCAGATGGCCAAGGACGAGAACATTGATCCTTATGAAATGGTTTACAACAACGAGTGGACGCTGGATAACTTCCAGAGTCTGATCAAGGACGTTTCCTTTGACTCCAGCGGTGACGGCAAGATGACCGAGGATGATACCTATGGCTTCGTATCCACCTGGGAGACCGGCTCCACCTTCTTCTTTGGCGCAGACCTTCGCTATATCGTATGCGAAGAGGGCGCTGATCCTTACCTTGCGCTGGATGCAAGCGGCATGCAGAAGGCATCCGACCTGCTTGATAAGGTACTGGCCATCTATTACGTCAACAATGCCACCTTCATGTCTCCTCCCGGTAAGGAGGACCAGGGTAAGAACGTATTCATTACCAACAGAGGCTTGTTCTATAGCGAGGTCGTTATGTATATCGTAGCGCTCGGTAAGGAAATGCAGGGCGACTTTGGCGTGCTGCCCATTCCGAAGTATAACACCGAGCAGCAAGAATACATCACCTGGACCAACGGCATATGCTCCACCTCCTCGATCTCCAAGGCTGCACAGAACCTGGAGCGCCTGGGTCCGACCCTTGAGGCACTTGCCATCATCTCTCAGCAGAGAGTGACTCCCGCTTACTACGATACCGTGCTGCAGCGTAAGAGTGTACGTGACGAGGAATCCCAAGGCATGCTGGACATCATCTTCAAGACCCGTACCTACGACCTTTGCATGTACTACGCTAACATCGGCCTTGAGCCCCTGTTCAAGACCAGCGTCAACGACAACAAGACCAACTTTGCCTCCAACTATAGCAAGAAGGAAAAGACCGCACAGAAGGCCTTGGATAAGCTGATCAGTAAGTTCGAAAAGGATGAATAAAACACTGAAATATACAGTTCCGCAAGGGCTGTCGCACCCGTGCGACAGCCCTTGCTTGCCTACAGAAAGGAAACGCATCATATGAAATATTTGAATGAAGAAAAGCTGGGCGCGCTGGTGGACGCGCGCGTCAAGGCCGATATTGACTGCGGCAAGGTGGGCGGCGCTGCACTTTGCGTGGTGCAGGACGGCAAGGTGCTGCTGTGTAAAACCTACGGATATCAGAATGCAAGCACCAAAGAGCCGCTGCGTGCCGACGCGATGTATCGCCTTGCCTCTATGACCAAGCCGATCACGGCTGTGGCTGCGCTGATTGCAGAGGAGCAGGGGCTGCTCTCGATAGACGACGAGCTTTGCAAGTACATCCCCGCATATGCCGATATGAAGATCGGACACATGGAAAACGGTCAGCCCGTTTACGATAAGGACGCACAAACGCGCATCACCATGAAGCATCTGCTCTCGCATACAAGCGGCCTTGGTACCCTGGAGATCGGTGACCACGCATGGGCGACCATGCCTGCCGAGCTTGCAAAGACTCCCGCGGGCGTCATGGAGTGGCTGTCCGATAAGATGCTTGCATTCGAGCCCTATACCGCGCAATGGTATAGCCCCGTGGCGGCATTCGTGGCCGTGGCGCGCATCATTGAGATTCAGTCGGGCATGGCTTATAACGAATATCTGGACAAATATCTGTTCGGGCCGCTCTGTATGAAGGACACCACCTTTGATCTGAACGATGACCAGAAGGCGCGCATGATCGCTATGCACAACTATACCGAGCAGCAGGGCGGCTTTGCCGTGCCCAAGTCGGTGGAAACGATTTTTGAGAATATCCCCAACACGCAATGCTGCGGCGGTGCGGGACTTGCGGCAACGCTTGACGATTACGTCAGGTTCGGCGAAATGCTGACGCATGGCGGCACTTTGAACGGCGTGCGCATTCTGTCTGAAGCATCGGTCAAGAAAATGGCAACCGTGCAGGTGACCGATCAGATCATGCCGCCTCCCGTGCAATGGGGACTTGGCGTGCGCGTGATCTCGGCGGACGGCTATCAGATGCCAAAGGGCTGCTTTGGTTGGAGCGGGGCATACGGTACGCACTACTGGAGTGACCCCGAAAACAAGATCACGGCAATTTATATGAAGAATTCCGGCTACGACGGCGGCTCGGGCGCGCTGACATCGTTCCTTTACGAGCAGGACGTTTACGCATCTTTCGAGGACTGTAACGCGGAAAAATAATTTTGCTGTGCAAGTGTTACTTTGTGCCCGCTCGGGACGTCGAGGGCGCCGTCCCCTGCAATCCGATATGGCAAAGAACAGTGCGATTGATCAACAAAGGAGAGAAAAATATGTCTAATTCCATTATCAAGGGTATGGGCTTTCACCATATGTCTCTGTACGCTTCGGATTTTGATAAGTCCTTGGCGTTTTATCAGAAATTGGGTATGACTGTGTACACCGCTTGGGGCGAGGGAGACTCCCGCATTGCGCTGCTGGATACGGGCGACGGCAGCCTGCTTGAGATGTTTGCAAAGCCCGGATGCGAGATGGCAAGCGAAGGCCGCTGGCAGCATTTTGCGCTGCGCGTGGAAAACGTGCAGGGCGCGTTGGATACGGCACTTGCCGCAGGAGCAGTGCTGCACACGCCGGTCAAGATTATGGATCTGGATTCACATCCGCGCAAGATCACCATTCAGATCGCGTTTGTGTACGGTCCGGACGGTGAAGTGATTGAATTTATCAAGCAAATCGTCAAAAAGATCTGATATGAGTGCTTATATTTTTCCATCAGCCTATCAAGAGGGCAGACCCGTGAGGCTTTGCGAGGCGACGCGCAAATTTGCCATGGAATCCTTGCAGGGTAAGTACGGCACCGAGACCGCACTTTATCCGTTTGTGCACGTGGATTGCGTCGAGAATTGGGATGAGTTGAACGATCATCAAAAATACACCGCTTCGCTTGACGTGCTGGTGCGCGAGTGCCCCTTGCGCATTTGCGAGGGGGAGCGCGTTTGCGGCGCGGCCACGCTGGGCGCGGGCATTCGCCATCAGTATCCCGTGGCGCGCGGTGGACAGGTGATCTGGCCGAGCGTCAGCCATCTGACCGTGGACTTCGGCATGCTTGTGCGCGAAGGCATTTTAGGCATGCGCGAGCGCATCCAAGGTGTTGACACAACCGATTTTGACTCGGTCGCCATGGCGCGGCATCACGCTCTGCTTGCCACGCTGGACGCCATGCAGGTCTGGCACGGACGCTATCTGGAGGCAACAAAGGACGCGTATGTGCAGCAGCACGAGCTGCTTTTGCGCGTTCCGCTGCATCCCGCAACCAATTTTTGCGAGGCGGTGCAAAGCCTTTGGTTTGGGTTTGCATTTTTGCGCCTGGGCGGCAACTGGCCGGGAATCGGCTGCATTGACAGGCTGCTTGGGCCTTATCTGAAAAAGGATCTTGCCGAGAAAAGGATCACCATGGACGAGGCGCGCGAGGTGCTGGCATCCATGTTTATCAAGGGCTGTGAGTGGATCGAGACCGACACCGCACGCGGCTCGGGAGATGCGCAGCACTATCAGAATATCGTGCTGGGCGGCACGGACGAGAGCGGCTGCGACGTAACCAATGAGGTCAGCTATCTCTGCCTTGAGATCGTGGAGGAGCTGGGTATTTCGGATTTTCCTATCTCGGTCAGACTCAATAGGGAAACGCCCAAGAAATTTTTGCGCCTGCTTGCGCGCGTGATGCGACACGGTGGCGGCGTGGTGGCGGTGTACAACGAGGATACCGTCTATGAGGCACTCCGTCGTCAGGGGTATCCCGAGTCGGATATCTATGATTTTGCAAACGACGGCTGCTGGGAGGTGCAAATTCCCGGAAAAACCTATTTTTCCTATATGCCCATGGATTTCTTGCACCTGCTTTCGCAGGACGTTTTGCACGTAGCCGAGGGCGAATTTGCGGATTTTTCCGACATGGACGCGCTCAAGGAAGCATACGCCGCGCGCATGAAGCAGCATATTGAGGGAACTTGCGAGGCCGTGCTTTCGGGCACCGTGCCTGCGTGGCGAGAGGGAAGTGACGTCTTCCGCCTTGCATTCCCTACGCCCATGATCGATCTGTTCGAGCATGGCTGTGCCGAGAGCGGACGCGGATACCTGGAGGGCGGCACGCCTTACGTGGTGCTCTCTCCCCACATGGGTGGCGTGGGTGACGTGGCAAACGCGCTTTGCGCCATTGATCATTTGTGCTTTATCCAAAAGAGAATGAGCGTTTGTGAGCTCTGCGAGATCTTACGAAACGACTGGAACGGGCATGAGCAGCTTGCCCTGTACGCCAAGCATAAATTGCCGCACTACGGCAACGGTGACGCGGCAGCCGACGCGTATTACGCCTGGGCGGTGGATGCCTTTGCGGACGCTTGCGCCAAGTATGCCAAAGGCTATCCCATGATGTTCCCGCCCGGAATCAGTACCTTTGGGCGTCAGATCGAGTGGATGGCGCACCGCACCGCTGTGCCGCACGGCTACCGTCGCGGAGAGATTTTGGCGGGCAATACCTCGCCCACTCCGGGGACGGATACCGCGGGTGCAACCGCGACCGTGCGCTCCTATTGCGCGGCCGATCTTTCCCGCATGACCACGGGTGCAGCACTGGATATCAAGATGTATCCCGGCACGCTTGAGGGCGAGAACGGACTTTACGCGCTGGAAGGGCTGATGCAGGGCTTTTGCGTGCTGGGCGGCTACTTTATGCAGGTGGACGTGCTGGACGTGCAGACCTTACTTGACGCACGCGAGCACCCCGAGCAGTACAAGACGCTTTCGGTACGCGTGTCGGGCTGGAACGCCAGATTCGTCACGCTGGACGACGCATGGCAGCGCATGGTGCTGGAGCGCGCGGGTTATTTGCCCGAGGAGCAGGCATGAGAGTTGCAGAAATACAGCGATTCTGCACGCATGACGGCCCTGGGCTGCGCACCACCGTGTTTTTCAAGGGCTGTCCCTTGCGTTGCGTGTGGTGTCATAACCCCGAAACGCAGAAATTCGAGCCGGAGGTCATGTTGCACACGGCACTTTGTGCAGGCTGCGGCGCGTGCGTGGAGATTTGTCCCGCGGGCGCGCATATTCTGACGCAAACCGACCGTGGGCGCCGTGTAGAATTGTGTGTGAGCTGTGGCGAGTGCGCCAAGGCTTGTCCCACCGAGGCTTGTCGCGCGGTTGGGCGCGAGATGACGCCCGAGGAGATCGCGGACGCCGTTTGCGAGGACGCCGTATTCTATGGGAACGAGGGCGGCGTGACGCTTTCGGGCGGCGAGCCGCTTTGCGCCAAGGGAGTGGTCGATCTTTTGCGGCTGCTCAAGGAAAGGGGCGTGCACGTGCTGGTCGAGACCGCGGGCGCATGTGACCCTTCGGTGACGGAAGAGGCTGTGCCTTACGTGGATGAGTTCTATTTTGATATCAAGCACACAAACCCGCAAAAGCATAAGCAGCTGACGGGTGTGATGCCCGATTTGATTTTGAAAAATCTTGCCATGCTTGACAGCTTGGGCGCGCGCATTCACCTGCGCTGCCTGCTTGTGAGCGGCCTGACTACCGAGGAAGAGCACTTCCGGGCGGTGGCAGACCTGTATCACAGCCTGGCGCATTGCACGGGCGTGCAGCTTTTGCGCTATCATCCCATGGGCGGCAGCAAGGCTTCTGCCTTGGGGCTTGCGGATAGCGGCAGGCGTGAGTGGATCCCCACAAAGGCGCAGGTCGAGAGTGCTGCACAAATTCTTGCAGACCAAGGAGTACCCGTATTTTTATAAACAGAAAGGGAACGAGATGAAGAGAGAATATACCGCGGATCAGATCAAGATTCTGCAGCTGTTGTCCAAGGAGTTTCCCACGATTCAAAAGGTAGGCGCCGAGATCGTCAATCTCAATGCCATTTCCAATCTGCCCAAGGGCACCGAGCATTTCATGAGTGATTTGCACGGCGAGAGCGAGGCCTTTGAGCATATTCTCAATAACTGCTCGGGCGTCGTGCGCGAAAAGGTGCGCGATATTTTCGGGAGCAGCATGAGCGAGCAGGAGCAGCGCGAATTTTGCACGCTGATCTATTATCCTGCAGAGAAGATTGAGGAATACCGCCTGCGCGGCGAGAACACGGTGGAGTGGTACAGTAAAACGCTGTATCGCCTTGTGGACGTGGCGCGCTCGGTGGCATCCAAGTATACGCGCTCCAAGGTGCGCAAGGCCTTGCCCGATGCGTACCGCAACGTGGTCGACGAGCTGCTTCACACCTCGGGCGAGGAGCATAACAAGCAGGCGTACTATACGCATATTATCTCCACCATCATCGAGGTGGGCGAGGCCAACGGCTTTATCGAGGCGCTTTGCCGCCTGATCAAGAGAATGGCGGTGGACTGCTTGCATGTGGTGGGCGATATTTACGACCGCGGACCGCACGCAGACCGCATCATGGAAATGCTTTGCGCGCATCATCACGTGGACGTGCAATGGGGCAACCACGATATCGTATGGATGGGCGCGGCTGCGGGCAGTGAGGTCTGTATTGCCACGGTGCTCAACTTTGCTCTGCAGTATAATACGCTGGCCATGGTGGAGAATGCCTACGGCATCAGCCTGCGTGATCTGATCGAATATGGCCAGGAGACCTATCGCGGCAGCACCTGGTTCTTGCCGCGCAATCCGGATGACGCGTATTACGTCAAAAACCGCATGGACAATCTCTCCCGCGCACATGAGGCGATCGCCATCATCATGTTCAAGTTAGAGGGGCAGCTGATCGCCCGTCATTCCGAGTACGGCATGGGGGATCGCATGCTGCTTGACAAGATCGATTATGAAAACAAGACGGTAAGACTGGGCGACGCGGTTTACGAGCTCAACGAGTGTAATTTTCCCACGGTCGATCCGTCCGATCCTTATCGCCTGACCGAGGCAGAGGCCGAGATCATGCGCACGCTGCGCAAGGCCTTCCGCCACAGCGTGCTGCTGCAAAAGCACGTGCGATTCCTATATGAGCACGGCAGCCTTTACAAGGTTTTTAACAAAAATCTGCTGTTTCATGGGTGCATTCCCATGCGCGAGGACGGCAGCTTTGACTTTGTGCGTACGGGCACGGGTGGCATGCTGTCGGGCAAGGGATACATGGATTATTGCGACAAAATGGCGCGCCGCGCGTTTTATGAAAACGATGCCGATGCCAGGGATTTCATGTATTATCTGTGGTGCGGCAAGCAAAGCCCGCTGTTCGGCAGAGCGCGCATGACCACATTTGAGCGGTATTTTATCTCGGATAGAGAGACCTGGCGTGAGCCCAAGAATCCCTATTACACCATGATCGAGGACTACGAATCGGTCTGCCGCATTCTGCACGAATTCGGACTTGACGAGAGCGAGTCGCACATGATCAACGGCCACGTGCCGGTGCGCGTGGGTGCGGGCGAGAGCCCCATCAAGGCGAACGGCAGATACGTGCTGATTGACGGCGGCTTTTGCAAAGCATACCACGATACCACGGGCATTGCGGGATATACGCTGATCTTCTCGTCCAAGGGCTTGAGACTTGTATCTCACGGCTCGTTTGAGGGCAGGGTAGCGGCCATTCGCGAAAATAAGGATATTTTAGCCACCACCGACGTGGTGTTTGAAATGATGAGCCGCAGACTTTTGGTGCGTGATACCGACGACGGCAAGCGCATACTTGAGCGCATGGAGGATCTGGGTCTCTTGCTGGAGGCTTATCGCTCGGGCGTGATACAGTAAATTCGGAATTCCGAATAAAGAAACGCAGCCCGATGAGGATGCGGAATTAGCGGAGAAATCTGCAAAGCAGGGCAGCATCAAAAAAATGCTG
>CAZCRV010000067.1:0-9937 GCA_964501175.1 uncultured Clostridium sp. | reverse complement strand
ATATCATCTCCAAAACGCTGTGCGGCTTTGTCTGCGGCGCGCTGATGCTGATCCTTTATGCGGTGGGCGCATTGGTCAGCGGCCTTGCCATGGGCCTCGGATTTGACCTTGTGGGTGGCTTGACTTTGGGCAATATCGCATTCTGCATGCTTGCCAAAATCTTTTTGATGCTTGTGTTCGTTGCCATTTTCACAGCACTTGCCGTACTGGCAAAGCAGAGAAGCTGGCTGTCGATCCTGCTCTCACTTGGCGGCGGCATGATTCTGTTTATGATGATCCCCATGATCACGCCTCTGACGGCAAGCATTATGCACGTAGGCCTCTGCCTTGTCGGCGGTGTACTTGCTGCAGTTGTGCTGGGGCTTTTCGGTAATTTGATCTTGAGAAAGACGAGTTTGGTATAAAAATAGGACGGATGCAAACGCATCCGTCCTTCGTTATTTAATTCTGAAATTCATCAATCGGCTTATACTGCATCATGGGTGCGCCCTCGGGGATCTCGTAGCCGAAATCTGCAGGCTTTGCCCAGCGGACAGCGTTGGTGATGATCTTCTGCACGTACTGATTGTGGTAAGAGGGGCAGGACTCGTGGCCGGGCTGGAAGTAGAATACCTTGCCCGCACCGCGCAGGTAGCAAAGGCCGCTGCGGAAGATAAAGCCGTCCTCAAACCAGGAACCAAACACAAGCGCGTCGGGCTGCGGTACGTAGAAGGGCTCGCAGTAAAGCTCCTCGATATCCAAAGTGAAGTGATCGGGAATGCCGGCTGCGATGGGGTGAGAGGGAAGCAGATTCCAAACGACTTCCTTCTGATCTCTGCCCCAGGAGAGGTTGCCGTTGGTGCCTACAACGTTGCGGAACACCTTGGAGTGGTGACCCGAGTGCAGCACGATAAGTCCCATGCCCTTGGTATAGACTCTGTGGCGGATGCGCTCTACCAGATCGTCGGGTACCTCGTGGTGCGCCATGTGGCCCCACCAGATCAGCACGTCGGTATTATTGAGCACCTCGTCGGGAAGTCCGTTGTCGGGATCGTCAAGAGCTGCCAGCGTGACCTCGATGTCGTCGTTGGTCTCGAGGAACTGCTTGATCAGCCCGTGAATGCCATCGGGATAGATGGATCTGATTTCATCGTTGTGTTTTTCGTGGCGGAATTCGTTCCAAGCCGTGACTCTGATTTTGTTTGCCATACTTTCTCTCCTTATTTTTGTGTTTTAGATTTCAATTTGCAGGCCGTCGTACGCAGGGGTAACGCCCATGGGCTCAAGTAGCTTGACCACAGACGCGTGATCGCCGTGCAGCGTGCGTGCCATGTGCGAGACGTAATATTTGACGTTGGGCGCAAAGCGATTGTATTTGCGGAACATGGTCAGCATGATTTCCAGCATTTCGGGTGTGTTGTGCTCAAAAATGCGCCAATCGTAGGTGGCGATCTCACCGCAGGTCAGCTCCAGCACCAGCGTGTTGATGGGCTTATCACGCATAAAATTCCAAGTCTCGGTGGGCAGCCATGCGCTGTCGCAGCCGTAGAACAGGATGCGGCTGTCACGCTCGATCAGGTAAACACGCGCGATCTCACCGGGCGTGGCAAAATGGTTGGCACGCAGAGGCGTGATGCGGTAGTCGCCGATCTCGTATGTCTTGCCGATCTCGGTCGAGCGGAAGTTGATGCCAAAGGCAGCCTCGTTGCCAAGCTTGGCGTTGAGGATCTTTATGCATTCGGGCGCGCACCAGATGGTGCAGTCGCGGCCCCCACACAGCTTGGCCACGGTCTCGGGGGTGAAGTGATCGCCGTGCGAGTGCGTGACGATGATATTTTTGACGCCGTCCAGCAGATCGGGCGTACCGTTCTTTTCGGCAAAATGGAATACGTGCGGACCAGGATCGATCAGTAAGTCATCGTTGACCAGGGCCGAGGAAAAGCGGCGGAATTCGGGCATGTTGCCAAATTGGTTGATATCCCCCTCGGCAGCACCCGTCCCGCGAAAAGTCAGTTCCACGGCAGCCTCCTTTGTGTCATATATATCCATTATACCAAGAAAATCCCCCCTTTGCAAGAGGAAAAGGAAAAATTCAAAATGCGAAATGCACCCTGTGTCATCCTGAGCCGCGATGACACTCGGGGGATAACAAAAACCACCCCTTGGAGTCCAAGAGGTGGTCATTTTCATATTACTTTGCTGCCAGCAGTCTTGCTTCGAGAGCATCCAGCTCTGCGTGCATAGTTGCGGGCACGCTGTCACCGATCTGTGCATAGAACTCGCGGATGTTCTGCACGTCCTCCAGCCAGGAGTCAACGTCAACGCTCAAGAGGTCGCGGACGGTCTCGGTGGTGATGCCGTCAAGTCCCTCAACGTTGATGTCCTCGGGCAGGGGCAGGTAGCCGATGGGCGACATGGTTGCGCCAACTTTACCGTCGCATCTGTCAAGAATCCAGGACAGCACTCTCATGTTGTCGCCAAAGCCGGGCCAGATGAAGTGGCCCTGATCATCGGTTCTGAACCAATTGACGTGGAAAATCTTGGGAGGATTGGGAATGGTGGTGCCCATCTTGAGCCAATGGCCGAAGTACTCACCCATGTCGTAGCCCACGAAGGGTCTCATTGCCATGGGGTCGCGGCGAACCACGCCAACGGCACCTGCAGCGGCTGCGGTGGTCTCGGAGGCCATGATGGAGCCTACGAATGCGCCGTGCTGCCAGGAGGTGGACTGGTAAACCAGGGGAGCGGTCTTTGCGCGTCTGCCACCGAATACGATAGCACTGACCGGCACGCCCTCGGGCTTGTAGTAAGCCTCGGACAGGCAGGGGCAGTTGGTTGCCATTGCGGTAAAGCGGGAGTTGGGGTGAGCACCCGAGGTGCCGACCTTGTCGTTCTTATCGTACTTGGCAAAGTCCCAGACCTCGCCTCTCCAGTTGAGTGCGTTCTTGGGGGGATCATTATCAAGGCCTTCCCACCAAACAGTGTTGTTATCCAGGTTGTGGCAAACGTTGGTGAAGATGGTGTCACGCATGGTGGATGCCAATGCGTTGGGGTTGGACTGCTGGTTAGTACCGGGAGCTACGCCAAAGAAGCCGTTCTCGGGGTTGACAGCCCACAGTCTGCCGTCCTCGCCGACGCGCAGCCAAGCAATATCGTCGCCGATGCATTCAACCTTGTAACCCTTTTCGGTGTAGAACTTGGGGGGGATGAGCATAGCCAGGTTGGTTTTGCCGCAAGCAGAGGGGAATGCAGCGGTCAGGTACTTCTTCTCACCGTTGGGATATGTGACGCCCAGAATGAGCATGTGCTCGGCCATCCAGCCTTCTTTTCTGCCAAGGTAGGATGCAATACGCAAAGCAAAGCACTTCTTGCCCAGCAGCACGTTGCCGCCGTAGCCCGAGTTGACGCTCATGATGGTGTTATCCTGGGGGAAATGGGTGATGTAACGGTTGTTCTCGTCAAGATCTGCCTTTGCGTGCAGACCCTTGATGTAGTCGGCGGAATCGCCCAGCGCTTCGAGTACGCTGGTGCCAACGCGGGTCATGATCAGCATGTTGAGCACAACGTAGATCGAGTCGGTCAGCTCAATGCCATACTTTGCGAAGGGAGAGCCCACGATCGACATGGAATAGGGAATGACGTACATGGTGCGACCCTTCATGGAGCCGGTATACAGCTTCTTGAGCTTTGCATACATCTCTTCGGGTGCCATCCAGTTGTTGATGTTACCTGCTTCTTCCTTTGTGGGCGTGCAGATAAAGGTTCTTGCCTCAACGCGCGCGACGTCATTGACGGCGGTGCGGTGCAAATAGCAGCCGGGCAGCAGATCCTGGTTGAGTTTGATCATCTCACCGGTTGCACATGCTTCTGCGCGCAGCGCCTCAGCCTGCTGTTCGGTGCCATCGATCCAGACGATCTTGTCGGGACGGGTCATCTCAGCCATCTCGTTGATCCAATCCAGTACGAATTTGTTGTTGGTCATAGTGGTTCTCCTTTTATATTACAAATTATTCAAACAAGTCAAATGCGGATGAAGCCCAATTTTCACCCACTATAATTATATAACAAATTCCGACCTTTTGCAAGGGCATATTGTGAAAATATTCTATGAAAATATCACAAACGAAGCATGAAAAGATTGTGAAAAATGCCGCCCCTTAAAACAGAACAAATGTTTGCAAAATTCCGGCACATATGTTATAATAAAATAACTGTAGAGAAACGGAGATCTTTTTTATGCAAAAGCTCAACGAAAGAGAACAAAGAGTTTACGAATATATCGTCAAGACCATCCGCGAGCGCGGGTATGCGCCCAGCGTGCGTGACATTCGCGAGGCGCTTGGATACAAGAGCACCTCAACCGTACATATGTACCTTGGCAGACTGGAGATGCTTGGCTATATCGTCAAGGACGAAGGCAAGAGCCGCGCGCTGCGACTTTGCGACGAGACGCCTGCCTCTGGCGGCGTACCGCTGCTTGGCAAGGTGACGGCGGGGCAGCCCATTCTTGCCGTGGAGAATTACGAGGGCAGCATTCCTTTTCTGCCGCACGGCGGATATGAAAAGGAGAATTTATTCGCTCTGCGCGTGCAGGGGCAGAGCATGATCGACGCGGGTATTTTGGACGGCGATGTGGTCATCGTCAACCGCTGCACGTATGCCGATAACGGCGAGATCGTGGTGGCCATGGTGGAGGACAGCGCGACCGTCAAACGCTTTTTCCGCGAGGACGGGCACTATCGCCTGCAGCCCGAAAACAAGGCCATGCAGCCCATTATCGTAAAGCAGGCAGACATCCTCGGAAAGGTCATCGCGGTACAGAGATATTATTGATGATTTGAGGGCGAACATATGAGCATTTTTAAGCGAACGGTCAAAAATGCCTTCCGCACGGTTCTCTTTAATTGGCGGGAATATGCGGGCTTTTTCCTTGCGCTTTTGGTGGTACAGAGCATTTTCTGGTCGCTGACCTTTTCTCTTGACACCAATAACAAAATTGCCGAAGATACGGTCAAGGATTCCTATTCCTATCACGTGGTCATTCCCGAGCTGACCAACACCCAGGTGACCACGTTCAAAAATATGCTGAACGCGCAGGATGCGCTGGACGATTCGTTTTACGAGGTCGAGATCATTGACCACGGTGAGGTCAGCGAGGCGCACGTCACGCTCAAGGGCGCAAATCTTGAGCGCAGCTTTTCCAAATTCCGCGATCGTTGTATGCTCAAAAGCTGGGGGTATACCACAACGCCGCTGTACACCTACGTGACCGAATACGTCACGCCCGGCGTGTGGAGATACGCGCTGATCTGCCTTTGCATGCTTGCGCTGTGTGCCGCGGTGCTGACCGTGCTTTACAACATCCGCGTGGAAAATCACCAGTTCCAGTATGGCATTTATATGACCTGCGGTGCGGATTTCCGTATGCTGTTTCGCGTGACCTTCTGGGAGCTGGCGGCCATCGGCATTCTGACCTTTGTACCGTCTGCGATCCTCGCTGCGCTGATCATGCTGGCGGTCTATTTGCCCGAGGGCGTGCTGTTCACCTTTGATTGGCTGGCGCCGCTCAAGGTGTTTGGGCTCAGTGCTGCCACCGTGCTGCTCTCGGTGCTTTTGCCCGTGCGTGCCATGGCGTTCAAAACGCCCATGACGCTGATCACCGCGCGAGACAACGCAGGCCTTGTGTCCTCGCCGCGCCGCTCGTTCCGCCTGGTGGGCAAGAGCTTCCCGTGCGATTACGAGCTTTCGGGCATGTGGCGCTTCCGCAAGTATTACGTGCGCCTGGTCTGCTCGGCCGTGGCGTTTGCCTCGCTGTTTATCTCGGGGCTTTATATTGCGGACATGATCCGCACCAAGCAGGATCTTGCCGTGGGTGAGTTTACCTTAGCCTATGGCTCGATGCCGGACGAGACCTTGGTGGACGAACAGGGCAACGTGATCAGACCTTTTTACACCTATGAGCAGGCCGATGCCATGAATGACGACGCGCAATACTTAAGCGAGGCAATCCGCACCCTGGACGGTGTGGCTTACGTGACAGCCGACGAGCAGGCAAGAGCCGATGAGCTGCTCTCTCACATGCTGGTCAAGGCGGAGAACGCTCCCTCGCACGGAGAATACGGTGTGCTGAGTGAGGGCGAGAGAGACGGCTATGAGATTGCCACAAATTCCTATAAATATACCGCGGTGGATAAAGCGTGGATCGACAGCGCGATCGCCTCGGGACGCTATACCTTTGAGGGAGACCCTTACGCGGTGCTGGAAAATCCGCACGCGATTATCATTAGCGAGAAGATTCTTGGCGCGCAGCGCTTTGATTTCTCAGTGGGAGACAGCGTGTATTTCGCTTCGTACGCGGACGGCAAGATCACCGACGCGCGTATGTTCACCCGCCGCGATCAGATCCTTGCGCAACAATTGGAATATTTCACCTTTGATTACGGTGCAACAAGTGGCCACTCGGGTGCGTACGTGGTGTGTGCCGTGATCACCGAGTCTCCCTCGGACAGCTATCTGACCGTGGGCATGCAGACCGATTCTTACCGCGCTCTGACCGGTAAGGACGGTGCCCGCGACGTGCTTTGCGTCTATCTCGACGATGGAATTTCGCTCTCGCGCGCGGATGCGCTGGCAGATGAGATCTCGGATCTTGCCGAGGATTTTGCATGGCAGTACCGCAGAGAGGGGAGATTCTTTGACGATCTGATCACCGATGCGCGTCGCGACCATCTGATCGCCGGCGTCATTGCCTCGTTCGTGCTGGTCGTCTCTCCTCTGGTCTGGTTCTTCTCGCAGCTTCTGTTCTATCGCAGAAGAGAAGGGGAATTCTATATGCTTGGCGCTATGGGCGGCTTTGATCGCGAGATCCGCGGCATGCACGTAGTGGCGGGAGCGGTGCTCTCGGGCGTTGCGTTTCTGGTTACGCTGGGCATGAGCTATGCGTTCAATTTCGTTTTGTATATTGCCATGAGCCGCATTCTGCCAAGCCTTGGCATGGTTGCAGCCATTGATTACAATTATTATATGCCGCTCTGGGCACTTGCGCTTTGCGCGCTTGTGTCGGTTGCTTGCGGCTTTGCATCCTGCCTTGTACCGTACTACGTTTGGAAGCGCAGGGCAGCACAAAAGGTCAAAAGGGAGGAATGATGATGGAGGACAGAAGAGTTGTTGTGGAAACGGTGGATCTGCTTCGTCAGTACAAGCAGTACGATGAGGTGGTCAATGCCGTCAATCGCGTCAATCTGCGCGTGTACGAGGGAGAATTTGTTGCCATCATCGGCTCGTCCGGCTCGGGTAAGTCTACGCTGCTTCATCTGATGGCGGGACTTGATAAGCCGAGTGCGGGCAAGGTGATCATCCGCGGCAGGGAAATCACCGCAATGCCCGGCGACGAGCTGGCACGCTTTCGCGGCAATCATATCGGCATGGTGTTTCAGTCGCACAATCTGATCCCGCAGTTCACGGCGCTGGAAAATATTCTGGTGCCCACACTGATGTGCAATAAGCAGGACACCTCGTATGAGGAAAACCTCAAAAAGCTGGTAGCATCGCTGGGACTTGGCGACCGACTGCACCATCTGCCAAGCGAGCTCTCGGGCGGTCAGATGCAGCGCGTGGCCATTGCGCGTGCGCTGATCAATCTGCCCTTGGTAGTATTTGCGGATGAGCCGACGGGAAATCTGGACAGAGAAAACGCCGATGAGGTGCTGGATCTTTTGCTGCAGACCAAGGATCTTTTGGGTCAGACGCTGATCATGGTCACGCACGATATGGCCATCGCCGAGCGTGCCGACCGCGTGTTCCGCATGGATAACGGACAGATTATTTCATCAAAAGTAAACAACAGGGAGAAGACCGAATGAATATTCAAGGATTTCAGAAGCTGACGCTATTGGATTACCCTGATCACATGGCCTGCACCGTGTTCACGGGCGGCTGCAATATGCGCTGCCCCTTCTGCCATAATGCAAGCCTTGTGCTGCGCCCGGGCGAGAATCCCGCGTTCTTTGAGGAGGAGATCTACGCTTTTCTCAAAAAGAGACAGGGGATTTTGGACGGCGTTGCCATCACGGGCGGCGAGCCGCTCTTGCAGCATGGGCTGGAGGAATTTATCCTGAGCGTGCGCGAGCTTGGCTTTGCGGTCAAGCTGGATACCAACGGATCGTATCCGGATCGCCTTGCGGCCCTGATCGACAAAGGGCTTTTGGACTTTGTGGCGATGGATATCAAAAACAGCCGCGAGAGATATGCCGAAACCGTGGGCGCGGCGAATTTTGACGTAGCCCCCATCGAGCAGAGCGTGGCGCTTTTGCGCACGTCGGGCGTGCCGTTTGAGTTCCGCACCACGGTGGTGCGCGAGCTGCACTCGGCCGAGGATATCGAGGACATGGGCGTGTGGCTGGCAGGGGATCACAAGCACTATCTGCAGGGCTTTATCGATTCGGGAGATCTGATCCGCGGACCCTTGAGCGGATATGACAAAAATCAAATGACCGATTTGTTGAATGTGCTCAAAGCCTATATCCCCAATGCCGAATTGAGAGGCGTAGAATAACCCGACCACAATATCTTGTGTTAAATTTTGAAAAAATGTCAAAATATTGTGTCAAAAGGGCTTGACAAATAAATCGACTTATAGTATACTGTAAAAGCACCGCTTTCGGTGTTTTTACAGTATTTTGTTTTTTTACGATAAAAATTTCTAAGAATCGACAAAAGGAGAAGAGCTATGTATAAGGTATTAAAAAGAGACGGCAAGGTTGTAGATTTTAATCTGAGCAAGATTTCGGATGCGATCAAGATGGCGTTCGAGGCACAGGAAAGACAGTTCCACCCCAGCGTGATCGACTTTTTGGCACTCAAGGTCACCGCAGACTTCGAGCCCAAGATCAAGGACGGTCTGATCGCGGTTGAAGATATCCAGGACAGCGTGGAAAACGTGCTGGTACAGGGCGGCTACGGTGACGTAGCTAAGGCGTACATTCTCTATCGTAGACAGAGAGAGAAGATGCGTAACATGAAGTCCACCATCCTTGACTATAAGGAAATTGTGGACAAGTACGTCAAGAACACCGACTGGAGAGTCAAGGAGAACTCTACCGTGACCTACTCGGTCGGCGGTCTGATCCTTTCCAACTCGGGTGCGATCACCGCAAACTACTGGCTGTCTGAGATCTATGACGACGAGATCGGCAACGCACACAGAAATGCGGATATCCACATTCACGACCTCTCCATGCTGACCGGCTATTGCGCAGGTTGGTCGCTCAAGCAGCTGATTCAAGAGGGCCTTGGCGGCGTGACCGGTAAGATCACCTCCGCTCCCGCAAAGCACCTGGCAACCCTTTGCAACCAGATGGTCAACTTCCTCGGCATTATGCAGAACGAGTGGGCAGGCGCGCAGGCGTTCTCCTCGTTCGATACGTACCTCGCTCCCTTCGTAAAGGCTGACAACCTCAACTATGACCAGGTAAAGAAGTGCATCGAGTCCTTCATTTACGGTGTCAACACGCCTTCCCGTTGGGGCACCCAGGCACCCTTCTCCAACATCACCCTTGACTGGACCGTTCCTGCTGACCTGGCCGAGCTCAACTGCATCGTAGGCGGCAAGGAAATGGACTTCAAGTATAAGGATTGTAAGGCAGAGATGGATATGGTCAATAAGGCCTTCATCGAAACCATGATCGAGGGCGACGCCCACGGCAGAGGCTTCCAGTATCCCATCCCCACCTACTCCATTACCTCTAACTTTGACTGGTCTGAGACCGAGAACAACAGACTGCTCTTCGAAATGACCGCAAAGTACGGCACTCCTTACTTCTCCAACTACATCAACAGCGATATGGAGCCCAGCGACGTGCGCTCCATGTGCTGCCGTCTGCGTCTTGACCTTCGTGAGCTTCGCAAGAAGTCGGGCGGCTTCTTCGGCTCGGGTGAGTCCACCGGCTCTATTGGCGTC
>CAZCRV010000066.1:0-9937 GCA_964501175.1 uncultured Clostridium sp. | reverse complement strand
ATCCTTGCGCAAATAACCGTTCAAAACCGCCTCAAAGCAGTCAAGAAGCTGAACCTCGTCTAAGAGCAAATAATAAGTGTCATCGTCGGTCATCTTGGAGCGGATATAACTCATAAATTTTTCGGGATCAACCTTGCGTTTTTCCTTTTCAAGCGCAATCAAGCTTTCGCCAATCATATACAGATCGTCGGCAGAATCAAAAGCGAAACGAATGATGTGATCTTTATCCACACCGCTTTCCAAAAGGTGATTGTAAAAGATATTATTCAGGAGATAGGATTTACCGCATCTTCTAATACCGGTGATAACCTTGATAAATCCGTTTCCTTTTCTGCTGATCAATTGATCCAAATATAATTCACGTCTAATTTCCATAAGCGCCTCTATAATAGATTTTTGCAACCTTTTGCGGTTTTCAATTATACTTTACCATAAAGCCGACCGCTTGTCAAGATTTGTATAATAGATTTTTGCAACTTTTTACATTTTTATTCTTTAATTCCATCTTGGCTTTTGGATTTTTTATAAAAACCGTTTCCCTTACTTGACCACACTCGTGTCATGCAGCCAACCACGGGCCACGGCATTTTTATTGAGAATATGTTAAATGCGGCACAGCTGCAAAAAGCGGCTTAAAAAAGCGGGAGGCGAAACGCCTCCCCTACATCTGATCCGCTCTCCGCAAAAAAGGCAATAGCATTCCGTAACGGTTTGATATGGCCTTTTATCTTGACAAAAGCGCACAAAAGTACTAAAATGATTGCAGAAACCAAACCCAAGGAGGTTCATATGCAAGGACAAAGCACCTGGAGCTATCACCCTTACCGTCCGTTTTTGACCGAGGTGGGGGATATTTATATCTGCCGCGTAGCACCTGGCGAGAACAACATCCGCTTTGCGTGGCTGGGGGAGGACTCTACCTATTCCGTATACTATAGAAATCGCTATGACGCCGACTTTACCCTTTGGGGCGAAACCTCTGCTCACTTTTGCGAGATTGGCGGCTTGAGCACCGACGTTGATTACGAATTCTTTGTCGCATCGGGCCACAAGAAAAGCCGCGTACGCCTGGCAAGATGCGCAGAGACGGTGGGTACGGTAGTCAACTACCTGCATCCCGACGACGAAGCTTACGCTTTTTCGGGGCGATATCTCTGCTCCCCCTCGCTCGTTCGCCATCCCGACGGCTTTTTGCTTGCATCCATGGATCTGTTCGCGGGCGATCATCCGCAAAATCTGACGCTGATCTTCCGCTCGGACGACGACGGACAAAGCTGGCACTACGTCAGCGAGCTGATGCCCTGCTTCTGGGGAAAGCTGTTTATTCATAAGGGCGAGCTTTACATGCTGGCCGTCTCCACCGAGTACGGAGATTTGCTGATCGGCAAATCCACCGACGGAGGCAAGACCTTCTCTGCCCCCGTATGCCTGTTGCGCGGTTCAAACGGCAAAAACGGCAACTCGGGCGTGCACAAAAACCCGCAAAACCTCGTGTATCATAACGGCAGACTTTATGGCACGCTGGAATGGGGCACTTGGCAAAATGCGGAATACGGACATGCGGCGCTGGTCATGTCCTGCGACGAGAATGCCGATCTGTTACGCCCCGAAAGCTGGCATTTTTCCGAGCCCGTGCTCTTTGATCACTTTGTACCCGAGCTGCAAGATTTACCCAAAAACACCATGACCATTGAAGGAACGCCCGTTATCTCCCCCGACGGCAAGCTGCTTGACGTCATGCGCTTTGGCAAATTCCACACCGCCCTTGTTTACGAGGTGGATACAGCCAACCCCGACGCGCCTCTGCGCTTTTCGCATCTTATGCCCTTCCCCGCAAACTACTCCAAATTCATGATCAAGCGCGACGAGCGGTCGGGATATTACTACACGGTTGCCACGCGGGTTTACTCAAGCGAGCTTCCGAGCGCGAGAAATCTGCTTTCGCTGATGCGCTCGCGCGATCTGAATACCTGGGAGGTCGTTTCCGACCTGATCGACTACCGCGACCGCGACAGTTCCCTCTTCGGCTTTCAATACGTAGATTTTGAGATAGAGGGCGAGGACATCATATTCCTTTGCAGAACCGCACTGGGCGGTGCGCGCAGCTACCACGACACCAATTATTCCACCTTCCACAGAATAAAAAACTTCCGCGAGCTTTCATAAGAGAACAACAAGGCAACCGGACTTCTGCGATAGAGCGTTATAGCCACACAAGCAGAGATTTTGTCTATTTTCAAAACAGGAGCTTCTTTTACATTCAGAAGCTCCTGTTTATTCCGTTTATTCCGCAGCCCGATGGGGCTGATCCTTGTCAATCGTAGGTAATATCCGTTCTCTCCAGGATGAAATCCTGCACCTTGGCAAACAGGGCGTTGTCCTTGATGGCGTTGTCTCCCACGTTCTCGCGGATATACTCGGCGGTGTACTTGTTTTCGTAGTACTCTACCAGGTAGTCAAGCTCTGCCGCAAATTCCTCGTCCGAAATTTCCTCAATGCCCTCTGCTTCTGCAATGGCGTGGATCAGAATGCTCTGCTTGACCAGGCTTTGGCACTGCTCGGTCAGAATAGCCTTCCAGTCGTCGCCCTCATTAAGGCCCATGTAATCAATGGCAAACTCGTCCATCGACTCGTAGCCGTACATGTAGCTGTAGTAGGAGTAGTAGTACTCAAATTCGTCCATGTAGTACGCATAGTAGAAGTCCACCTCGCCCTCGGGGTAGCCCGTAAAGGTCAGCTTTTCGGTCAGGTCCTGCATGACCATGCTGTAAGCAGCAGACTTTGCAGATTCGGCCAAGCTTTGCTCCATGCCCTCGCGCATGACGCGCAGATAGTCCTCGGCTAAAGCGCCCTCCACGTCGGGAAGATCGTATTCGGGCGTATATCCCAGCGTTTCTCCAACGAATTGGTCGGTCAGCTCGGGGATTTCGTACTGCACCACGTACTCTACCACCACGTAGAAGATCGCATCCTTGCCTGCAAGCTCAGCGTTATAATTCTCGGGGAAGGTCACGTGCACGGGGTAAGGATTTTCCTTGCTTGTCTGGGCGGGGACGACACCGATCAAGCCCTCTTCAAAGCCGGGAATGAAGTTGCCCGAGCCAATACCCAGACCGTACGGAGAAGAATCGCTCATATTCGAGCCGCCCGAAAACTCCACGCCGTCCACCTCGCCGCGATAATAAATATACGCCTTATCGCCCAAGCGGATGGGCTGATCAGTCACCTGCTCGGTACCGTTGGTGGGCGTTGCATACTGATACAGCATGGCCTGGATCTGCGCGTCAAACACCTCGTCGGTCAGCACGTAATCGCTGCCCACGTTGGCAGTCAGGGATGCGTACAGGCTCGTATCCAGCGTCACAAACTGCACCATATCGCCTGCAAAATAATCGTAACGCTCGACGGGGGATTCCTGCTGCGTGTCCGCCGTGGTCTGCTCGGGCGTGGACGCAGAAGTCTCCGGTGCGTTTGTTCCGTAAATCTTATCCAGCACGTTATCGATCTGCTCACGTCCGCCGCCAAACTGGCCGCAGGAGCAAAGCAGCATACATGCCGCCATCACGCCGCAAAGCAGCGCAACTCTCATATACTTACTCATGAATTCTCTCGCTTTCGTCATTATTGAAATCATACCCTATTATCATACACCTATGCGGCCAAAAAGTCAATAGATACGCCCCAAAGTTCAAAAAATGCTCACGCTTTTGCCACTAAAATTCAAAAAAGCTTCCGTGGCTCTTCCGTGGCTGTTGACCTCATGGCAAATTCGTGTCTTGACACCATGCCGCAACGGTGCTATAATGAAAATCGATCCTGATGAAAAACCGAGGAGGCGCCTTATGAGAAAAATCATCCTGGGAACGGATTGGTGGACGGATTGCGACGATGCCGTTGCTTTGCGTCTTGTTTGCCGCGCCCAAAAAAGCAACGCCATCCAACTGATCGGCATCGGGATCAATGCTTGCATGGAGCATTCCGTCGCCTCCCTGAAGGGCTTCTTATTGGCAGAGGGGGTGGAGAACGTTCCCGTCGGTATTGACCTTTGCGCTGTCGACTTCGGCGGAAATCCTCCTTATCAAGAAAGACTGGCCAAGTCCTTTTGTCCGTGGAGCTCGAATGCGGTTGCAGACGATGCGGTTCGTCTTTACAGAAGGCTGCTTGCATCCGAGCAAGAAAAAGTGGAGATCGTTGAGATCGGCTATCTGCAAGTCCTTGCAAGCTTGCTCAAAAGCAGCGCAGACGACATTTCCGACAAAAGCGGGATTGAGCTTGTGCAAAAAAAAGTGTCGAAATTTTGGGTGATGGCCGGAAAATGGGATGCAGATGGAGAAAAAGAGAACAATTTTTGCCGAAATCCGCGTTCCCGTTTGGCAGGCAAAGAGTTTTGTGAGCTTTGCCCGATTCCTGTCACGTTTCTTGGATGGGAAGTCGGATACGGTGTGATTACGGGTGGAAATCTGCAAAAAAACGATCATTTGTACCACGTGCTGTGCGATCATGGATCTGAGCACGGCAGACATTCCTGGGATCCCATGTTGGTTCTCATGGCGCTGATCGGCGACGAGGAAAAGGCAGGCTACCGCACGGTTACCGGAACAGCCCACGTGGACGAGGATACGGGTGCCAATCATTTTTCGGCGGATGCAAACGGATTGCACAGGTTTGTCATCAAGGCACGGCCGGACGACTATTATGAGAAACAGATCAATCAAATGCTTTAGAGGGAAGCGTAATATTGGCTTAATCTATAGAGTGACCCAAAGAGAGCCCGCGGCATCGCCTCGGGCTCTCTTGTTTGAAATACAATAAATACCTTGTCAATACAGCGGCAAAGCCCCCGTCAGCTCGTCCGCGACGTCGGCAGGAAGCGGCTCCAACGCAAGACAGGTTTTGGTAGGCTCTCCGTGGAACTCGGTCATGCCCGCATCCGTAATCACGGCTGCAATGATCCCGCGATCCTCTGCTTTCTTGGCGATCTCCAACAGCGCGTCCTCACCGTCCACGTACACACATACCTTTGCGCACCCATACGCAAACCAATCGGACAGCGGCGTGCGGTCTTTGTCCGTCTGCTTCAAAGCAAGTCCATCCGCGGTCATTTCGAAGTCGTTCATGCGCCCTTCCTTGCACAGCGCCATCAGCACGGCATCAATGCAAGCATGCCCCGCCTGTGCGGCAATCTTCCCCTTGCGCATCTTGAGATCCCGACGCATCACGATCATCATTTTGGATTTATACATGATAAGCTCCCTTGCTTTGCAGTGTTTTGTGATACCATTATATCATAAAATCAGGTTTTTTCAATGCTTTTCGCATCTTTTATTTCACTGCAAGTAATGCGTCCGCTGCTGTTGATCTCATACGCAGAAATATAACTTTGGGCAGAAACGTCCCCGTTGATTTCATGGCAATTGATATGACCGTGGCAAACAACGTCACCGTTGATACTGCCGTCGGACACAAGATTCCCAAAAACCTCTACCTTAAAATATTGACGAGTGGTTTCGTTGCAATTTCGCGGGAAGGACACCTCTATGCACGTATTATCTTGCTGCGATTTCAGAATTTTCTTGCCCATGGTTTGAAAAATTCGTATCGTGTTATCGTCGGGCCAAGGCAATTCCGCACAATGATCATAGTGAATTTCGGTCTTGACCTCTCTGGAGAATAATTCATCGATGTAGCAGCCGAAAATTTCAGCCATGACGGGCAAAAATGCAATATCCGGTGCGGCCTTGGCGTTTTCCCATTTCGAAACGGCTTGAAAAGTGACGCCCAATTTGTTTGCAAGCTCTTCTTGGCTAAGCCCCTTTTTCTTTCTGTATTTCAAGATGTTCGCCGCCAAAATAATATTCACGTTTTCCATATCGTCAGCCCCTTTCTTTGCGTTCATTATATCACATCATAACCCTGTGCACAATAAGTCATTGGTTTAATTTTTTCAACCGGGGGTTGAAGCCCAGCCCAAGGAGACGTACGAAAAAGCAGGCCGATTGGCCTGCTTTGGTTGAGTTGCTCTAACAATTTCGCGCCTCCGTATTTTATAAGGTAGAAAACTGCTCGGTTCTTTTATCGGTGCGACGATAGGTATATTCATCGTTGCTGCATCCCTGCAAAACGATCTCATCATCTGTGTAGCGTTTCACACACCACATAAGCCCCTTTGTCGTCATAAGACACTTGCCAAGCTCGCATTGCTCGGTCGGAATTTTTATGTCCCTTGACTCAGAAGAGAAATCACAATGGAATCTACACCACTTTTCACTATTATCCTTATAATTTCGAATTCTGAAGAACTGCCCACCGCTAAATAAGCCAAGGTCGAAAACGATGTTATACGACGCCCCGCAATAAATATTGGTGTTCTCTGCTCTTATCGAGAAAACGTACTCAGTCTTCCCCGTGCATAAGAAAAAGTGAAAATCGTCATGTGTCGCATGATAACTGTCGGCCATTCTCCACAAAGTAAGGCATTTGGGTATTCCGGCTTCTTTTACGGTTGGGAGCGGCGTGCCGCTATGATCGACCACAAAGGATTCCAAACGGCGCATTGACTTTTTCAAATTCGGATCATAAGCAGCTCCCAATCCCGATGCCAATTCACTGTTACTCATTACCGTATGATCATCACCGTCTTCAACAAAATATGCGTATTCTGTTTTTTCATGAACCTGATCTCTCTCGCAGATAGCCACAAGATGCTTTTTATTTTCATAGCCACGATAAAGCTTTGTTCCCAAAATACTCTTGTCCGACGAGCAATAAAACACAAGCGCAAACGTTTCCGTCTCAGCGATCTCGCAATTAGCGCCACGGTAAACGCCGCAAGTGAAATAATCCACCTCATTATCGAACGTGCTGATACCATCCTTTAATATCGAATCGGTCGTAACAGAAAAGACTCTGCTGATAAGCACGATTTTTGCAATCTCCGGAAAAGTCTGATCAAGCTCCCAACGAGAGACGGTTTGCCGCGTTGTGCCAAGCTTCTCTGCGAACTCTTCTTGTGAAAGCCCGTGTTCTATTCTGATTTGTTGTATCCTATGCCCAAGTGTCATAGCGATTCCCTCCCTGCCCGTTTGTTCGAAATTATTATATCATATTGCGAGCAAGATGTCTACCAACCGAATGCGGAATTTTGTCACGCAGAGCGTGACAATTCACGTCTCGGGGCAATGGGGAAAAGATGCTTGAGCCGTTTTTATCCCCTTATGACGACTTTTGATGCGGGCAACTTCCACAAGGCGCCCCCTCCGGGGAAGAGGACCCGCAGCGAGTGGAGCACGGCGAAACGAGCGGCCGCGGGAAAAAGGGGGGCTGATAAGTTTGGGCAACTGATATTTTCTCAAATAAAACAAAGGGCTGGATCATTCTTGACGCAGCCCTTATTTCCCAATTCCCGCTAATTTCGCAGCCCATTGCCCTGCTTTGGTTGAGTTACTTTGATAAAATAAACCTTAGGGTTCTATCGTATTACTTTTCTGACATAAATACTCGCAGAGTGTGGAATAGCGGTAGAAACATCCATTTCAACAAATCTTTCCACGTCAAAGCCGACATGTTCAAATTCTTTGACATATCCGCTCTTATCCCTGGCTCTTGCCGGCAGAAGAGGAACAAGCACCTCTACAATACTACCGTCATCGGAATTTGGGACTTTACGCAATTGCGACGTTTTATAGTCTTCTCCCGTGATCTGCTGCCATTCCTCAACAGTATTCACCACGCCTTGATAGGTTGCATTCTTGCGGTATGATTCTCTGAAGAAAAGCATCGGTGCATTCTCTTTTAGCGAATCATATGCATTTTTCAAATAACAATTTCTGTCGTTGTCTGTAATCAACATATGAAATCCCATACAGTCAAGAGCAGCGTCGAATTGTCCTGTTACGCTTTCCTTTACCATATCAAGAACCTCAACCGTGGCATTCGGGTATTTTTTCAACAATTCCTTGCTTTTTTCAATGGCAGACGGCGAAATATCCACACCGTGATAGATGCAGCCAAGTTCAGACAGTATAACCCCGCAAGCACCCTCGCCGCAAGCATATTCAATGATTGATTTTCCGCACAGATCGTTTTCTTCTACCCACGATTTCAGAGTCTGATACAGCACCTCATCATCGGGAGAATGCCCCCAACGTTCCGCGCCTGCAGAAAAAACCGCTTGATAGCGTTTCTCGTAAGCCATATAATAAGGTTCACTCATCTTTAATCACCGCCTTTCGTAAACATCATAGCCCCGAGCGAAATGTGAAAAAGCCTTATGGCATAAGGAGAAAACCGGCTCGGGAAAACAGTTTATCACCCCAAAGGTATAGAAAACGGTCACCAACTGTGGTATAATATGGTTGGAACAAATAAAACCGAGAGGAGATGACCGTTATCTATCGTCAATTAATCATGAACGACATATCGTTGTTCACGTCACAGCCTAAAGCAAAGTTCTATGACGAGCTGTTTATACACCTCGATCTTACATCCATTCCCGACCGTCGCTGTGAAAAAGGTCGGCAGGGTTATTCAAGACACGCAATGATCCGCGCCGTCATCGTTATGAAATGCGAGTGTTTCGATTACGTCACAGATCTCGTTGACTATCTGAATAACAATCTGATCATTGCGTACTATTGTGGATTCGACATTACTAAGAAATTACCGGGATACCACGCTTTTGAACGATTTATCAAGGATTTCGACAATACAATACTCAAAAAGCTGATGGCGTCACAGGTTCAGAAGCTCTATGAGTTGGGTGTAGTTGACGCATCCTTTATTGCCATCGACTCTACGCCGATCTCGGCAAACACCAATCAGAACAATCCAAAAACCTTCGCAAAAGACAAATTTGACCCTGAAAATCATCCAAAAAACGATCCCGATTGCAAGCTCGGTGTTCATACCGCTTCAAATCAACATAATGAGAAGAAATATGAGTTCTTCTGGGGCTACAAATCCCACGTTGTCGTAGATTGCATCAGTGGTTTGCCCCTGTGCGAGCTTACCACGACTGCAGAGCTTGCAGATCATACCGTAGCACTTGAACTTTTGGAAGATACAAATGCTGTCATTCCGATCAAGGAATGTACCTTGATCGCCGACAAAGGATATGACATCAAGAAGATATACAATACCGTCAAAAACGTCTATGACGGAGACTGCGTTATACCCTTAAATCCGAGAAACAAGAAACAACCGAAAATGACAGTTGTCGGCAATATCGTTTGCGAAGCAGGCTTTGCTATGCATAAAGACGGAAAAGATCCTACCGGTGGCAGACTGCGTCAAAAATATTGTTGTCCTTTTAAGCACTCCAAGGATGATTCAGCCTGTACTTGCGCCCATAAGAATTATTTCAATGGCAAGAAAAACAGAGGCTGCACTAAATTTGTTACGTTACCCGACGATTACCGTCTTTCCATTGACCGTTCTTGTATGTCTTTCAAAAAGATCTATGCTATGCGTACAGAGATCGAGCGTTACAATGCAAGATTTAAGAAAATGGGTCAGGAACGTATGTGGGTTCGATCTATGAATGCCGTTCAAAACCTTTCCACCCTCGCGCACATCTCGCTTCTCGCTGTCGCTACCGCCGCTGTTCTCACCCAAAGACCTTCTCTCAAACTCTCCCTTAAATCCTCTATGCGCTCTGCTTAAACTTTTTTATACCGTTTTTTCGCCTTCCGATTGGGAGGCTTTTTCTGCTTGCCTTCTTTTGAGTGAGCTTTTTTGAAAACTTCATTTCGCTCATCTCACAAATATCATTATATCACACAGCAACAAATATTTCAATCAACCGTTCGTTTAATTTTGGAAATCCCCCCTCGGGGGTAGGCGAGGGGGGCCACGATAGTGGTCGGGGTGTGGGTGGGGTTTTGTGGGACGGGTTGCGCGCAGCGCAAATCACGGCGATGCCGTGGATATCATCATGTCG
>CAZCRV010000065.1:0-10100 GCA_964501175.1 uncultured Clostridium sp. | reverse complement strand
TGATGATATACCGCAACAAGTTGCGGATGATATACACGCCTTCGGCGTGATTAGGTTACAAATCCCCCGGGCGCTTGGTTGCTATCCTTTCCTATTCGGTTTGTTGATCTGCGGGACGTCGAGGGCGCCGTCCCCTGCTTATCTGCACACACGCGCGAAATAGCAATTTCAAGTAAAATCAAAAAGCCCCCTAAGGAAATATTCTCTTTTTTCTCTCCCCACTATATTTCCCGCCCAATACTATTGAAATCACCTGCTTTATATGTTATAATAAAGGGCAACGTTTTGCTTTTACAAAACCGATCAAAAAACTTTTCAAATTTTTTTTAATAATTTCGCTCAAATTTGCAACCACGGCCAAAAAAAGTTGTGTATATAGGTGTGGAGTTAATTTGAGCAGATGGGAGGAACCATGCAAGACAGTGATATCGTAGAGCTGTATTGGCAACGGGATGAATCGGCAATCGATCACACAGCGCGCAGATATGGCAGCTACTGCCACAAGATTGCGCAAAATATCCTTGAGTCCCACGAGGACAGCGAAGAATGTGTCAACGACACGTACCTTGCTGCATGGAACTCTATCCCACCTGCTCGGCCGGAGGCCCTTGCGGCCTACCTGGGTCGCCTGACCCGAAACCTCGCCATCAACCGTCATAAGGCTAATCACGCTGCAAAGCGCGGTGGTGGCGAGTTTGTTCTTTCTCTTAACGAGCTGGATGAATACATACCCGATACCGTAGCCGAGCAACAAAGTGCTGAGGAGCTTGGTCGCTTGATAAGCGATTTCCTTCGCACCAAGCCGGCAGAGGCAAGACAGATGTTCGTTCGCCGTTATTTCTATAACGACTCCGTTAGCGACATTGCAGACGCCTTCGGAGCCACCCAATCAAAAGTGAAATCCGTATTGCACCGCACCCGCCAGAGCTTGAAAGAGTTCCTTGACGAGCGTGGCTATGATACGTAGTAAAGGAAGTATTCATGAAACAAGAAAAAATCGCCTTGTCTATGTCCTATATAGACGATGATCTCATTATTGAGGCGGCGAAAGTCAGAAAGCCTGCGACCCGCTCGGTCAAGTGGCAAACGGTTGTCATCCGCGTAGGCGGTCTTGCTGCCTGCCTTGTGCTGGCAGTCGGCCTTACCTTCGGAGCGCTGACCGGCAGCGTCAGCATGGACGGCGCTAAGCTTGACACACAGCCCACCCCCGTGGTTGCTGCACAGCCCGCTCAGCCCTTCAGCCAGGCATCCGAAACACCTTGGGAGACTATCCCCGAATTCAGTCTTGACTTTTCAAAATCCACCTCTCTTTCCTTCACGGAAGGCACCATTGCCATCGTGAATTCAGACGGCTCTACCGAGCCCATAGAGCGAAACCAAAAGGTGCGCGGACAGATCACTATCAAGCTGACGCCCGAAACGGTCGCCGACACCTACACCATTACCACCAACCGCGGCTTTGACATTGTGCTCAGCCTTGTAGAGGGTGAATGGTTCATTCACATTGAAAAATAAAAAATAATCATAACACAATTTCTAAGGAGAAACACAAACATGAAAAAGATTCTTGCAATCACTCTTGCACTTCTGATGCTCACCATGGCACTCGTTGCTTGCGACAACGGCGAGCAGAACGTTGAAGACACCACCACCGACGCTGAGGTTACTACCGACGCAAAGACCGAAGCAGGCACCTCTGCCGAGACCGAGGCTGATACCTCCGCTGACTCCGAGGCTGCTGACAACACCACTGCTGAAGAGACCACTACCGCTCCCGCAGAGCTGGCTTACAACTCCGCTGAAGAGCTGCTCAAGCTGCTCATGGATGCATACAACGCAAATGCAACCGAGGAGACCATGCTGTACGTTTGCGGCGGTAACCCCTACAACTTCGAAACCACCAATCCCGAGGGTCCCGCTAAGTTCGTAGCTCTTGAGGACGCTGACTACGACGCAAACCTTGGCTACCCCACCGCTGACATCTCCAAGCAGGACGATGCAGCTTCCATGTTCAACATGATGAACATGAACGTTTTCAACTGCTATGCAGTTCACTTCACCAACAGCGCAGACGTTGACGCTATGGCTACCGCTATCAAGGACAACATCCTGGCTCGTCAGTGGATCTGCGGTGCTCCTGAGAAGCTGGTGATCGCTAAGATGCCCGGTGACTACCTGGTAGTTGTTTGGGGTGCTGTTGAGTTCGGCGGTATCGTTGATCCCTTCACCGCAACCTTCGCAACCACCGTTGAAGGTTCTTCCATCGTTGTTGAGCACACCTTTGCTCAGTAATTGTTGACACATCAAAAAATTCGGGGCTGTTCCCATCCATGGAAGCAGCCCCTATATTTAAGATATTACAGGAGCGAATAGATGCTTTTTTCAAGTATATCCTTCTTATATTTCTTTATCCCCGCAATCATTCTTCTGTACTTTATTGCGCCCAAGAAGCTTAAGAACACGGTTCTTCTGATCTTCAGCCTGTTCTTCTATGCATGGGGCGGCGTTAAGTATGCAGCACTGATGGTGCTGGCGATTGCGCTGGGTTACGTATTCGGTCTTCTGATCGAGCGCTTCCGTGGCAAAAAGATCTCCAAGGTCTTTTTGTTCGTCGCCGTTGCTTCGATCATCTCCTTTATGCTGTACTTCAAGTACACCGACTTCTTTATTGAAAACTTCAACGCGATCACAGGGCTTTCTATCCCCCTGCTCAAGATCGTGCTTCCCATCGGTATCAGCTTCTACACCTTCCAGATCATCAGCTACGTGGTGGACGTATACCGCGGTGAGAAGGCGCAGAAGAATCCCATCAACCTGGCTGCTTACGTTGCCATGTTCCCCCAGCTGATCGCAGGTCCGATCGTCCGTTATTCCGACGTAGCCCGCGAGCTGGAGACCCGTACCCACAGCTTTACCATGGCAGGCGAAGGCATTCGTCGCTTCGTTCTGGGTCTGGCCAAGAAGGTACTGATCGCAAACTCGATGTATGATCTGAGCGAGCTGATCTACGGCGCGGAGGAAAAGACCGTGCTGATGTACTGGATGTATGGCATTTCCATTGCCCTGTATATCTACTTTGACTTCTCCGGCTATTCGGATATGGCCATCGGTCTTGGCAAGGTATTTGGCTTCCACTTCCTTGAGAACTTCAACTACCCCTTCATTTCCCGCAGCGCAACCGAGTTCTGGCGCCGCTGGCATATGTCCTTGGGCTCTTGGTTCCGTGATTACCTCTACATCCCGCTTGGCGGTAACCGCGTTCCCAAGTGGCGTTGGTTGATCAACATTTTCGCAGTATGGATGTTCACAGGCTTCTGGCACGGCGCATCCTGGAACTTCATCATTTGGGGCCTGTTCTTCGGTGTATTGCTTGTCATTGAGAAGTTCTTCCTTCTCAAATACCTTGAAAAAAGCCACGTGCTCAGCCGCGTTTATATTTTGTTTGCCGTGATCACCAGCTTTATCGTATTCCAGATTCCCTCACTGGGTGAAGCATTCACCTACATTGGCGGTCTGTTTGGTGCGGGCGGCATTCCCTTTGCATCCGCAGAGACGCTCTACTTCTTGCGCAACTACGCAGTTCTGCTGATCCTTGCGCTGGTTGGCTCGACGCCTCTGATCAAGTCCTTGGCAACCAAGTTCTCCACCTCCCAAAAGCTTGGCAAGGTGGCAAACGTGCTGGAGCCCTTGATGCTGGTATGCCTGCTCATAGTAGTCACCGCTTTCCTGGTTGACTCCTCCTCCAACCCCTTCCTCTACTTCAGATTCTAAACAAGGAGGTAAAGTAACGTGAGTACAAAATTGAAAAATATTCTGAACTGTGCCATCATGGCAGTCATGGTTTTCGGCTTCTGTGCACTTTTCCTTCTTCTTCCCAAGGCGGAGTTTTTGGACAGCGAGCGCCGTGAGCCCGCCAAGTTCCCTGCGCTGAACATGGAGTCCATCATGAAGGATGGACTGGAATACGGCGAGAGCTTCATGAAGCAGTTCGACGACAACTACGCCCCCGACAACTTCCCCTTCAGAGATTTCTTCCGTAACGTCAAGGCATGGGTCGGCACAAACGTCTTTTTGCAGAAGGACAAGGACGGTGTTTACGTGGTAAACGGCATTGCCGGCGAGATGCAGGAACAGATCGACGAGGAATCGATTGCACACGCAGCCGATCGCATCACCTTTATCTACAAGACCTATCTTGAAAAGAAAGGCATCACCCCCTATATCTCGATCGTTCCCGATAAGGGCTATTGGCTGTCCGAGTCCAACGGATATCTTTCCATGGACTATGACGAATTCATCGAGAAGATGCTTGGCAGCGTAGAGTTTGCCGAGTATATCGACATTACCGGTGCCCTGGAGGCCTCTGATTATTACGCATCGGATACACACTGGAATCAGAAGTATCTGATCGACGTAGCAAAGCTGCTGGTAGACGGCATGGGCGGTAACCATAACAGCACCTACGTAGAAAACACGCTGGACGTTCCCTTCTACGGTGTTTACGCAGGTCGCGCACCCAAGCCTCTCAAGGCCGAGACCATCACCTATTACACCAACGAAAACATGGAGCACGTGACCGTGTTCAACTTCGAGAAAAACAAGCCCGGTGCGATCTACGACATGGAGAGAGCGCACGGCAAGGACGCTTACGATATGTTCCTTGGCGGTGAGATCGCAAAGCTGGTCATCGAGAATCCCAACGCAAAGACCGATAAGGAGCTGGTTATCTTCCGTGACTCCTACGGCCGCAGCATCATCCCGCTGATGATCGACGACTACGCAAAGATCACGGTCATCGATACCCGTTATCAGATTCCTCAGCTTCTGCTCATGGGCGTCAACTTTGACAACGCAGACGTTCTGTTCCTGTACAGCACGCTGATCCTCAACGCAAGCTCCGAGCTGAAGTAATTGGCAAAAGAAAGAGAGAACCTCGTTCTCTCTTTCTTTTTCTTATTTCCCTTGCATTTTGCGTCGCAGCGTGCTATAATGAACTATCAAATACATATCAGAGGTCAATTATGGTAACCAAACTCATCATTATTCTGACCGTGCTGCTCAGCACGGCTTACAGGATCGTGCTCGGCATTGTGGAGATGCGCTCCGCAAACAATCCCACGCCCGCCAATCTTGCCGACGTCTACGACGCCGAAACCTATGAAAACTGGAAACGCTACAGCCGCGAAAAATCCCGCCTGTCGCTGATCTTTACCTGCATCGGTGCAGCGCTTTCGCTTGTGCTGCTGGCCACCGACGCGTATGCTTGGGCCGCCTCGCTCTTCCCTGTGGAAAACTGGTTTATGCAGCTGTTTTCGGTCATTCTCTTAGACCTGCTGGTCAATCTGATCCCCGGCATCGTGCGCAGCTATCTGTTCAACATGGTCATCGAGCAGAAATACGGCTTCAACCGCACCACCATCAAGACCTTTATCTTTGACCAGATCCGCTCAAATGCGCTGGAGCTGTTCCTCTCCCTGGCCTTGGCTATGCTGCTGCTCGGCATTCACCTCTGGCTTGGCGACTGGATGATCGTGGCCTTCGCCGCTGCCATGTTCCTCTTCTCCTTGTTCATTTCGTTCATGTACCCCATCTTCAGCCGCATTGGCAACAAGTTCACGCCCCTTGAGGATGGTGAGCTCAAGGACAGACTCATGGAGCTGCTCACCAAGCACGGATATCGCGTCAAGGCGATCGAGGTCATGGACGCCTCGCGCCGCACCACCAAGCTCAACGCCTACTTTACAGGCTTTGGCAAAATGAAGACCATCGTGCTGTACGACAATTTGGTCAACGCCATGACTCCCGACGAGATTTGCGCCGTGTTCGCGCACGAGCTTGGCCACGGACTTCACAAGGACGTGCTCAAGGGTCAGATCCTCAATATCGGCAACCTGTTGCTCATGGGCGTGATGGTTTGGGTGGCCGTCCGCGAGCCCATTCTGCACACCTCGTTCGGCTTTACCGAGGTCAATTACGGCTTTGCCTATATCCTGGTCGGTTGTGTGCTGGGTCTTGTGCAGCCGCTGACAGGCATGCTCATGAACGCGCGCAGCCGCGCTGCCGAGTATAAGGCAGACGCGCAGGCGGTCAAAGAGGGCTATGGCCCTGCCATGATCACCGCGCTCAAAAAGCTGGCGCGCGAAAACTTCGCGCACCTCGCCCCCGCCCGCCTGGACGTGCTGATGGATTACTCCCATCCCCCGCTTGCCCAGCGTATCACCGCGGTGGAAAAACAGCTGGAAAATAAAGAATAAATCAAGCAAAGTATTACGCCGTGACGGTAAACCGTCACGGCGTTTTCTTAATACAGTTTATATTTCAGCCTCAGATTATCCGCGATCATGGCGATAAACTCGCTATTCGTCGGCTTTCCGCGGTTGTTCTGAATGGTATACCCAAAATAGGAGTTGAGCGTATCCACGTCGCCTCTGTCCCATGCGACCTCGATGGCATGGCGGATGGCAAAAAATCTATTGGGTTATTTATAGGTTTGAACACTCTTAATTTATTGAGTTGCCTTATTTTAGCATACAACAATCATTCTGTCAAGCGTCAAACCTATGAAGACTTGAAAACAAAAAATGAACAACTTACAATCAACTATCCAACAGGAAACAAAGAAGAAAGAATCAAGAAAAGAGCATCTTTGAAAAAACTTTCAAATAATTCGATCAGTACATTTAGAACGCACGAATACTCAAAATGGTGTGATATAATATAGACACAGAAGGAGAGAGAAACAAACCTCCTGAAAACAAAAAACAAACATCTTCAGAAAAAGAAAGGAAAGAAAAACTATGAAGAACATTACGCTGAACTACCGCAAGCACACCATTGAAATCACCAAGGCTTTTGAAAAGAAGGCATCCAAGTACAATTCTGATGAGTACAGAATGCTGAGCAAAGTACGTAGAGAAAACCCTGATTTTCGCATCGTTATCGTTGCAAGTTCTAAGGGACGCGCTGACACCTACAAGGGCTTGACTTATGATTACATGAAGAAGTACATGGAAATGAAGGAAGACAAAGAAGGTCTGGAAACATTGTCCCAGATTCGCAAGCAGAAGGATGATGAACTGTCATTCGAAAAGACGCAATCTTTCCTGAAGACCAGAAAGTGGTTTTTAGAAAAGTATCCTGAGTTAAAAGTTAAGACAAATAAGGAAAAGGCATCTGCATAAGTTAAAGGAGGATTAAGAATATGAAGAACACTATGAATGGTCTGAAGGTAGATATGATTAACGAGGAAATTATCCTGAGCAAGGCTTTTGCCAAAAAGGCAATGAACACCAACAACCCTGAGTACAGAGCCTTTGTCGAGGCAAAGAGAACTTTCCCCACCTACGCCATTGTGTATGGCAAAATCAAGAGCAATCCCAATAAGCAGACCTACAAGGGGCTGACATACGCATACATGGAAAAGTACATCAGTCTGCATGACAAAGATGGAAAAATCATGGCAGATTACAGAGAGATTCGCCTGATTGCGGAGTGTTGCAAGTCTGAATATCCTCTGGTCAAGGAATGGTTTCTGGCAACCTTCCCCAACATCGCAGAGCGCGGCATTGTTGAAGTTGAGCAGCCTGAAGACACAGAAACCCACTTCTCTACCATCAAAGCAGCAAATTTCTAAAATAATAGAAAAGACAGCAAACCAGTAGATAATCCAAAAGGAGTATCGCAAAAGGTTTTGCTGTCTTTCTATATTCTCTGGAATCATTTATTCGTTGACAGTCGCGGCAACCGTCATCTGAATCAAAAATCGCTCTGGGTGGGAGGGAGAGCCAGACCTATCTCCAAAAGGCGGATGAAAATATTTTTCTCCCAAAACTATACCCCCCCTTGGGCGCGTGGCGATATAACTATAGGTGGGTTTTGTCGCTTGGCGGATTATGCTTCAGGGGTTTTGACATATTCCATCAGATCGCCAGGCTGACAATCCAAAGCCTCGCACAAACGTGCAATGGTTTTGGCATCCAAACCGCCTGTGGCGTTCTTCAGAGCCGTCAAAGTTGCCTGTCCAATCAGTTTCTCTTGGCGGATTTTATAAGTGGTGTATCCCTTTTCTTTTAAGAGTGCGAACAACTTGTCATAAACAATGGGCATGATACAAACCTCCATCATAAAGTATATTCATTATATCACAATACGTGCACCAAGTCAAGTGCACATATTGCACAAAATTATGCACCATACTTTGTGCATATCGAGTATTGACTATTCACTGAATTTGGTGTATAATATAAGCAAGCAAGGGGGAGAATCCCACAAAAGAAAAGGAGAAAAAACAATGTCAAGAAACGAACTCATCGCAAAAATCGAAGCCCTTCAGGAATGGGAAGCAATCATGGAAGAAGCCAAGGCTGAGGCAGAAGCCCTGAGGGACAGCATCAAGGCAGAGATGCTTGAACAAGGAACTGAAGAACTTGAAGCAGGAACTTACATGGTGCGCTGGACTTCAGTTCTCAGCAACAGATTCGACACCACCGCCTTTAAGAAGGAACACAACGACCTTTACAAGCAGTTCACCAAGCAAGTGCCAAGCAAGCGATTTTCCATCGCATAAAAAAAGCCCCAAGCCAACGCCGACCAAAGCAAACTGGCAAGGGACTACCCACGAAAGAGGGCGTAGATATTATATCACGCCCTCTCCAAAAAATCAATAAAAAATGGAGAAAAAGTGATATGAAACAGTTGACAAGTTATAACAGAGTGGCAGGCTACCTGAACAAGATTTTTGATCTGCTGAACGTAGAGTATTTTGAAAATACACTTTCAAGACCTACCATCACCATCCAGTCCACCCCAAGAGCCTATGGGCATTTCACCCTGAATGATGATACTTGGGTTTCCAAGTTGGGTGGCACGCATGAAATCAACATTGGTGCAGGAACGTTGGCAAGACCCATTGAGGATGTGTGCGCGACCCTGCTCCACAAAATGATTCACTATTACAACTATGTGAACGGCATTCAGGATTGCAGTCGCGGCAACACCTACCACAACAAAGCCTTCCGCATGGCGGCTGAGGAAAGAGGGCTGTGCGTAGAGCGTAGCGACAAATATGGATGGTCACACACCTCTCCAAGTGAAGCGTTGCTTGACTTTGTGATTAAAAACGACCTGACAGACATCCTGATCAGCAGAAATGAATTTTGCGGCTTTCGCGTCGGCGGTACAGGAACGCACGACGGTGGCGGCATCGCCATCACGCCGCCCAAGACATCAAGCACACGTAAATACGTTTGCCCCTGTTGCGGCATGAGCGTCAGAGCAACCAAGGTTGTCCGCATTGCGTGCATGGACTGCGGAGAGCAGATGATTGAAGTGTAGTTTTCAAAAGCAGGGGCGAAAGCCCCTGCCGCACCAATACTTTTAAGTTTCGACACCGCTCAGAAAACCGCTCAAAACAGAACCAAAACTTAGTTCCAAAAGGTTCAAAACTTATGGTCAACAAAATGGAGGATTTTTGATATGATTTATGGATATGCGAGAGTTTCAACTGCCACCCAAGGCAGGGATGGCAACAGTTTAGAAGAACAAGAAAACGCGCTCAGAGCGCAGGGGTGCGAGGTTATTATCACAGAGGCATACACAGGCAAGACCATGGCACGCCCCAAATTTCAGGCTCTCTTGGAGCAACTACAGCCCCATGATACGTTGGTGGTCTGCAAACTGGACAGATTCGCCAGAACCACAATAGAGGGCGTGCAGACCATCAGAGATCTGTTTGACAGAGGGATCAGGGTTCACATCCTAAATATGGGCGTGATAGAAGATACGCTGACAGGAAACCTGATTCTGACCATTCTGCTTGCCTTTGCGGAGTATGAGCGCGGCATGATTGTGGAGCGCACACAGACAGGCAAGGAAATTGCCAGACAGAACCCTGACTTTCGTGAGGGACGACCGCAAAAGTATAGCCAAGAGCAAATCAGAATGGCTCTTGAACTGTTGGAGTCAGGAAAAAGTTATAAGCAAGTGCAGACCCTGACAGGAATCAGCAAAAGCACGTTGACAAGAGCGAAAAAGGAGCAGCCCTGCTGAGGCTCGTTGGTCGTAAGACAGTAATATGTGAATTTTTTGGAACAGGTATGATT
>CAZCRV010000064.1:0-10151 GCA_964501175.1 uncultured Clostridium sp. | reverse complement strand
GCGCTGCACAAGCTCAACAACGCCCTGTGCCGCGAGCTTCTGAACCTTTGCGAAAACCAAAGCGGCGGACTTGCTTGCGCCTTGCTGCTTGGCAACAAAAGCTTTTTACAGGGCACGCTTGCACGCGATTTTGAGCGCGCGGGTGCTTCGCACATGCTGGCGCTTTCGGGCATGCACGTCTCAATTCTGATTGGCGCACTCGGGCTTCTGCTTGGCAAGCTGCGCGTGCACCGCAAGGCGCGCGCCGTGCTGCTGGTGGCGGCCTCTGTGGGATACTTGCTGCTGACCGGCGTTTCGGTCTCGGCCTTGCGTGCCGTGGCCATGATGTGCACCCTGCAGCTTTCTTACCTGCTGGCATCCGACAACGACACGCTGACCTCTCTTGGCCTTGTGGGCGCGGCCATCCTGCTGCTCGATCCCTTCTCTGCCTGTGACACCGGCTTTATCCTCTCCTTCCTTGCCACGTTCGGAATCGTGGTACTGGTTCCGCCCCTGCATACGTATCTTTCGGAGCGCAGCGAGACTCTGTGCAAGCCGCCGCACGCGCGTGCAAAGCGCGCATTGGCACGTGGAACGACAGCCGTGCTTGAGACCTTGCTGATCGGAGTGATCGCCTCCTTTTCGATCATGGTGCCCTCCTGCTTCTTGATCGGGAGCATGTCGGCCTTCTCCCCCTTGACCACGCTTTTGCTCTCGCCCGTCGTCGCTGCCATGCTGGTGCTGAGCGCAGGCGCGCTGATCTTTTCCCCCATTCGCCCCGTGGCCAATATTTTCGGCACGCTGATCCGTTTTCTTTATGAGCTGATGCTGCCCTACACCGAGGGCGTCTCTTCCGTGGACGGTGCGCTGATTCCGCTCTCGCACACGACCGTGCAGGTCCTCTCCATTCTGTTTTGCTGCATCATGCTGCTGCTTTTGATTTTTCCGCTGCGTAAAAAGCTGCTGCTCTCGCTGCCGCCCATTTTGCTTGCAGGCAGCCTTTGCATCTTTTTCCCGGTCAATGCAACACTTGAAAAAGACAACTTGCACGCAGCCTACACGCATCCTTCGTCGGTTTCCGAGGCAATCGTCGCAGCGGATGGCTATCGCGCGTATATCTGCGATCTTTCCTCGGGAATCGGAAACTCTACCGGCTATGCGACGTACGCGGCCTCACAAATGCACGCGACCGAGATCGGAGCTTTGCTGCTGACCGATTATCACACGGTGCAAAGCGCCTACGTAACCCAGCTGCTCTGCTCCTACAAAACCGATCGGATCTATATGCCCACAACGACCGATCAGGACAAGCTTGCCGTGCAAGCGGGACTTTGCGAGATAGCCGAGCAATACGGCGCGCAGGTCGCTTTTTACGAATACGGACAGGTACTTGATTGGTACGAGGATGCCACGCTGACCGTGCACCGCGCCGAACTCTCCCGCTCCGAGCAGCCTGTGCTGATCGTCACGCTGCAAAAGGGCGACGCACGTCTGAGCACGGTATGCGCGTCTGCTGCCTACGGTGAACTTGCCGACCAAATGGCTGATGCTGTCCGCGACGCAGATGCTATAATCATCCCCGAGCGAGGCCCCAAGCCGCACCTGACCTATACGCTTGACGGCTGCGACAGCGCCGACGTGGTGTTTGCCACGCGTGAGCTGGCCGCGTTCTGCGACCCGCAGAGTCTTAAGGATGCACGTAGCATGACCGTTTGCCCCGAAATCGTATATTTCACTCTTGCCACAAAGCAAGATCCGTGATATAATAGTAGCATCAATTGAAAGGTACAAAATCATGAAAGGCTTAAAAACCGTTTACATATGTGAAGAATGCTCCTACCGCTCCCCCAAGTGGATGGGCAAATGCCCCTCTTGCGGCGCATGGAACACCTTTATCGAGGACGTGATCGACACCTCGGGCACAGAGGCATCTGCCGCCGCCAAGCGCAACGCGTCTCTTGCCATGAGCGGAGATCACCACGCCGTGCGCTTTGATCAGCTGGCGCTGCCCCAGCACATCCGCTACAACACGGGCCTTGACGAGCTTGACCGCGTGCTGGGCGGCGGACTGGTGCTTGGCGAGGTGGTGCTGCTCTCGGGTGAGCCGGGCATCGGTAAATCCACGCTGCTTTTGCAGATCTCGCAGGCGCTGGGGCAAAACCGCAAGGTGCTCTACGTTTCGGGCGAGGAATCGGGCGGTCAGCTCAAGCTGCGCGCCGATCGTCTGGGCGTCAATTGCGACAATCTCTACGTGCTGACCGAGACCAACATCGATAGCATTCTGCGCGAGACCGATAAGCTCTCGCCCGAGATTCTGATCGTGGACTCGATTCAAACCGTGTGGTCGGAAAAGATCAGCTCTGCGCCCGGCAGCATCGCGCAGGTGCGCGAGAACGCCATGGCGTTTATCGGCAAGGCCAAGGGTCAGGGCGTCTCGGTATTCTTAGTCGGCCACGTCAACAAGGAAGGCAGCATTGCAGGCCCCAAGATCCTTGAGCACATGGTGGACGCCGTGCTTTGCTTTGAGGGAGAAAAGCAGCAATCCTACCGCATCATCCGCGCCACCAAAAACAGATACGGCTCGACCAACGAGATCGGCGTGTTTGAAATGACTGACAAGGGGCTTGAGGAGGTCACCAACCCTTCCGAAATGCTGCTCTCGGGCAGACCCAAGGGCGTCTCGGGCAGCGCAGCCGTTTGCACCATGCAGGGCACGCGCCCGCTGATAGCCGAGGTGCAGGCGCTGGTGTCGCAGACTTACTTTCCCTCCCCGCGCCGCGTGGCAAACGGCATTGACTACAACAGACTCTGCCTGATCATCGACGTCTTAGAAAAGCGCATGGGACTCAAGTTCTATCAGAATGACGTATACACCAACGTCGTAGGTGGCTTGCGTCTTGACGAGACCGCCACCGACCTCTCGGTCGCGCTTGCGCTGCTCTCCTCGCTGCTTGACCGCGTCGTGCCCGAGGGCATGATCGCCGTGGGCGAGATCGGACTCTCGGGCGAGGTGCGCGCCGTCTCGCACGTGGAAAACCGCGTCAAGGAGGCCGCAAGACTGGGCTTTACCACCGCGGTCATTCCCTACCGTAACGTAGAAAAGCGTCCGTTTGAGTGCCCCGGCATCAAGATCCACGCCATCCGCTCGATCTTCGAGCTACCAAGCTTACTTGCAAACGTCAAAGAGAACGAGCAGGAATTTTAACTCACATAAAGGGATGTCTTGAGACATCCCTTTTTACAAACAACCGCCACCACACAGACATCCTCTTTTGAAAGTTTTTGTTCAACCTTTTTTCAAAAAGGTTGCAGGTCAAGGGCAGCGCCCTTGTCGCGCTCCGCAGAGCGCGACACCTCTTCAACGCTGTTTTTGGTTCTTTTTGCAGCCCCTTGCTCAAAAAGAACGGAGAGACTTATCTCAACGCAATGCATCTTCAATAATTTCCGACTCACGGAACAAACCAAGCGACACATCCAACCCACGGTTGATTTTATTCTCTCAAAACTGTCCTTTTGATATGTTGTAAACCTTTATCTTTCATGCTACAATCAATATGCCGGCGAAAACAATGAAAGGTTGGATCCCCCCACAATTCCATGAATTTGGAAGAAATATATCAAAAGATTCCTCGGTCAACGTGTAAGCAAGGATGCTTTGCGTGTTGCACCAACAGCGTACAGTGCACTCCCTCGGAAAGTGATGCGATGGGCGGATACTTGTATGATACCAAACGCATGGTATGCTCCCATTTGGTTGACGGAAAATGCTCCGTGTATAAAAACCGTCCTTTTATTTGCAGATTGTATGGCTCAAGCGAGCTGCTGCAATGCGAGAATTGCACTCCCGAAAGGTACCTTTCAAAGCAAGAAACGAACGAATTGGTACACGCATACGTGCTGATCAAAACCGAGGAATTCGACAAGTGCATTGCGTTTTGCAAAGCCAGACTCAATCTGCTTTCGGTCTTTGACGATGGCTGCCCCGATTTTTACGCTACGCATAAGTTCTTTACCATGCTTCCACTTGCACACGCATACAGAAAAACCGGCAATAAAAAGGATTGCCTGCAAGCCCTGTACGCTCTTGCAGCCCTTTACCCGCAGATGCAGGCAGTGGCAGAGAGCGAAGATTTCCGCGTCTCTGTGCGTAACAAGCTCTACTTTAGCGAAATGCAAAACGACAGAATGACGGAAGAATACGCTTACGGCTTCAAGCTTAAGCAGATGCTCGGTGCGTTTGACGCATTTTTCGGACAAGACGAGGAATACAAGGCATTCAAAAATTCAATCGCATAATGAAAAACGCCTCACAAAAATGAGGCGTTTTTGCGTAGGATCTTGTTTGTATGAAACCGCGGGCGATTCCTGAATCGCCCCTACGGCTGTTTGCGATGTGGCTTTGGCATCTTATGGTCACGACACGAATTCGTAGGGGCAATTCCTGAATTGCCCCTACGGCTGTTTGCGATGTGGCTTTGGCATCTTATGGTCACGACACGAATTCGTAGGGGCGATTCAGGAATCGCCCGCGAAATCGGATATGCTCAATTGCCTTTAATCAACTCAATAGTTCTCGCAAGCCAGGTGGCAAGGTCTGCGCGGGTCATGGCGGCGGTAGCCTGCACGCTGCCGTCCGGCGTTTGCAGCACGCCCAGCGAGTAAAGCGACACCACGGCGTCCTCGGCAAAGGCGGGCACGGTATCGGTAAAGCTTGTGGGGATCTTTTGGTTGGCGTAGCCGATCAGATTGGACAGAATGACCGCAGCCTCGCCGCGCGAAATGATCTCGTTCGGCTTAAAATACAGCTCTCCCTTGTCACTGACCGCCCCCACGTAGCCCTTTTCATAAGCGGTCTTGACGTAGCCCTTCATGGCGTCGGGAATCTCACCATCATCCGCAAAGCCGGTGTTGGCCACAGGCGCGCAACTCATGCCGACCGCGTTCATGGCGGTCACCAAAAAATCCACGCGGCTGACCTGTCGATCCGGCTCAAAGCAATACAAGCTTCCTTTTTGCGTGCCGCTCAAAAGCCCCAGCTCGGTCATCTGCAAAGCGTCGGTCAGGCAGGCCTTGCCGTCCAGGTCGTCGTAGGATTTGCCAAGCATGCAGGCCTGCACGCCAATGCTGACCGTGCCGGCCGTGCTGTAATTGCCGTAGCAATCGCGCAGCACGTAAACGAAGCTATCCTCTCCCACAAAGTCCTTGCCCGGCATATAGGTATACGCACCCTTGGCAGGATCGGTCACGCACAGAATGCCGCTTTTGGGGTAGCTGACCACCTCAAAGGTCAGCGCGTCGCCCTCGGGGTCATACCCGCCAAGCACGCCGTGTGCGGGGGTGTTGGCGTACACCTTCAGCGACATCACGCTCGCGGGAACTGCCGCAAGCGTGGGGGAGGCATTAATGCTTGCCAAGGAGTAGACCACGCAGGTCATCTCGTATGCCGAGCCGTTGACAGTAAAAGTAAAGCTGCCCTGCCCCACGGTATCGCTTACCGATTCATAGGTCAGAAGAGAGATGTCGGACGCGCGCAGCGTCTGCCCTGTGACCACGCCGTCCGAGCCTGCGTACAAAGCTCCCTTTTCGGGATCGGGCAAGGAGGTCACCGTGATATAATCCAAAGAGGAAAGATTCATGGCTCTGGCAAAATCCTCCTTGCTAAAGGCGTATTCGTTGCCCACAAGGGCTGCCACGCGCATATCCGTGCCCGCAGCCAACACGTGCAAGGCGGGGCTGAGCGGTGTGGGCTTTATATCGGCTGCCCCCACTCCCAAGGTACAAAGCGTCGCGATGCAGCAGACAAGCAACGCAGCGACGATCAGAATTTTACAAAAAGCTTTCATATTCACGCTCCCGTTTCAAGATTTTCGATACATTCTATGCAAAAGACGCGCCCCTTATGTTTTATTCACACAATACGCATTGTATTTTTCACAAAGGCATGGTATAATAATGGATACATCACGTGCAGAAGGAGGATGTTTATGGATTTTGTTATTGATAAAGAGCACCACGGCAAAACCGTGCGCTCGTATGTTCAGCACACCCTTTCCATTTCCTCCCGCATGCTGACCGTGCTCAAGCAGACCGAAAACGGCATTACGGTCAACGGCGAGCACGTCACGGTGCGTCGCATTCTGAACGAGGGCGACGTGCTGGGACTTGCCATTGACGACACGCCCGAGCGTGCCTCGCACAATATCCCGCCCGCGGACATTCCGCTGGACGTGCTGTACGAGGATGCGCACATCATTGTCATGAACAAGCCGCCGCACATGCCCACGCACCCCTCTCACAATCACCACGACGACACGCTTGCCAACGCGCTTGCCTTCCGCTATGCCAATGCGGGCGTTCCCTTTGTGTTCCGTCCCATGGGCAGACTTGACCGAAACACCTCGGGCGTAGTGCTTGCCGCAAAGGACAAGGTGGCGTCGGGCAAGCTGACCGAAGCCATCAAGGCGGGCGAGGTGCACAAGACCTATCTTGCCATTGCTACCGGCGAGCTGCCGGTGGACGGACTGGTTCACACCATCGATTGCGGTATCCGCAGGCAGGCGGACAGCGTGATCATGCGCACCACCTGCCCCGACTTGACCGATCCGAGCGAGGTATCTATCACAGATTACGAGGTGCTGGACGCCCGTAACGGACTTTCGTTGATCCGCATTTTTCCGCGCACAGGTCGCACGCATCAGATCCGCGTGCACTTTGCCTACATAGGACACCCTCTGCTTGGCGACGAGCTTTACGGCACGCCCGACGCGCGCATCGACCGCCACGCGCTGCACGCACTTTCCTTAGAATTCCCGCGCCCCTTTTCACAGGATCGCATGCTGCAGACGGCGCCTCTGCCCGAGGATATTCAGAGCATCATCTTACAATATTTTCCGAGGTACTCATGAAAAATAAAAAACAAACCAAACTTGCTCCTTCGGTCATTTCGGCCAAGGAGTATGCCGCACTCTCGCCCGATGAAAAGAAAGAGTGGCGCGCCGTGGATCCCAAGCACGAGCGCTTGCCCATCTTCTGCTACGTTTGCTACGGCCTTGGCGCGCTGGCGCTGATCATTTACGTCATAGCAAGACTCTGGCCGGGCTTTGCCGACTTTTTCAACCAAAACGTCAGCGAGCTGTTCCGTCGCGTGCTGGCTGCGCTGACCAATCCCATCCCCTTCTCGCTTGGCGAATGCTGCCTCTTACTTTTGCCCGTCGCCTTTGGTCTTGTCGTGTGGTACGCCGCCAAGTACCGCTGTGGCACCTGGCGCAGCACCTGGAGCTTTGTGGGCATTCTGCTCGCAGTCGTCAGCCTGCTGCTTTCCATGTTCGTCTTTACCTTTGCCACGGGATATCACGGCAAGCCCCTTGACCAAAAGCTTGGCATGGAGCAGGCGGACGTCAGCGCCGAGGAGCTTTACCAGACCGCGCTGATTCTGACCGAGAAGATCAACGAGGAAAAGGAAAACGTCAGCTATGACGCAGCGGATTTCTCGGTCATGCCCTACTCGCTCTTAGAGATGAACGACAAGCTGCTCTGTGCCTACGACACCTTTTGCGCAAAGCACGCATTCATCGATCACTACGATTCAAGAATCAAGCCCGTTGTGCTCAGCGAGCTGATGAACTACACGCACATCACGGGCGTTTACTCCTACTTCACGGGCGAGGCAAACATTGACGTCGCTTTCCCCGATTACACCATCCCCTACACCGCAGCGCACGAGCTGGCGCACCAGCGCGGCATTGCCAAGGAGGACGAGGCAAACATGATCGCCTTCCTTGTATGCATCGAATCGGACGACGCCTATATCCGCTACTGCGCTTACGTGAACATGTACGAGTACGTGGCCAACGCACTCTACCGCGCAAATCCCGACCTTTACGCCAAGGCAAGAAACACGCTGGACATGGACGTGCGTCGCGAAATGATTGCCTACAACGCCTTCTTCTCCAAGTATCAGGACAGCAAAGCGAGCTCTGTTTCGGGCGCGGTCAACGACACGTATCTCAAGTTCCAGGGCACCGAAGGAACCGCAAGCTACGGCATGGTCGTCGACCTGACGGTGGCGTATTACAAGAGTCTGGGCATGATTTCACAAGAACAATGAACACCCGCCCTCAAGGCCGCATATAGTGGCTTTGAGGGTGTTTTTTTGCTTTGCTGACGCGCGTCGTCAACAAGCGCAATTGCCCCTGTTTCGGGGGCTTTTTTTGCGCTTGTTTTCGGGTTTGTGATGTCGTGGCGTGTCGTAAAATGTCGTACTACGACATTTATTATGAACAGTATATTTACCATTTGTTCTATTTTCCGACATTATCACATCTTTATCGTTATATTTTTCTCTTGTCGCGATATTATTAAAGTGTAATTAGAACTGTTGTTCCATGTTGTTACTACGACATATTGTGACTGTATATGATTTTTGATTGGAATTAGTTTGTAAATATTATGTGAACAAATTCGGAAATATCTTTACTTATAATATATAATATGCTATAATAAATGCACGCTCACACGAGTGACAGATTGCGACCGAAACCACCTGTTTTCGACCGCGACGCAAGGCACAAACCATCCACCAAATTCCGGGCATTTTTTGGAGATTACTATGGAAAAGATCATCATCAACGGCGGGCTCTCTCTCAACGGCGACGTATATATTGACGGCATGAAAAACGCCGCCCTTCCCATCATTGCGGCAACGCTGCTTTGCGGGGATACCTGTGTCATTGACAACGTGCCTGCTGTCAGCGATATCGCTATGCTTCTGGACATCATTGCCGGAATGGGTGCCGAAGTAGAACACCTGGATAAGTGCCGCCTGCGTATCAACACAGCCAATGTCAAGCCCGGCTGCTCACCTTACAACCTGGTCTGCAAGATCAGAGGCTCATCCTATATCATCGGCGCGGAGATCGGCCGCTTCGGAACTGCGCACGTCGGCTATCCCGGCGGATGCGATTTCGGCGTTCGTCCGCTGGATCTGCACCTGATGGGCTTTGAGGCTCTGGGCGCACATATCACGGTCGAGAGCGGTTACATCAATGCAGTATCCCCTGCCGGCCTGCACGGCAATTCCATCTACTTCCGTCTTCCCTCTGTTGGTGCAACCGTCAACTGCATCCTGGCATCCGTATTTGCCGAGGGCGTGACCACCATTGAAGGTGCTGCACAGGAGCCCCACATCGTGGATATGGCTAACTTCCTCAACGCGTGCGGTGCGCACATCACGGGCGCGGGCACTCCCAGCATCAAGGTGTACGGGGTCAAGTCGCTGCACGGCTGCACCTACACCGTCATTCCCGACATGATCGAGGCAGGCACCTACATGGCCGCTGCAGCGATCGCGGGCGGCGACGTTTGCGTGCACAACGTCATTCCCAAGCACATGGAATCGGTCTGCTCGGTTCTCTCGAGAATGGGCGTCAAGCTGGACGTCGGTACAGATACCATCACGGTACATAGCACGGGTAAGCTGATCGCAACCGACGTGGTCACTCAGCCCTACCCCGGCTTCCCCACCGACATGCACCCGCAGATCAGCGCGCTGATGTGCGTGGCAGACGGTGTCAGCCGCATGAGCGAGCTGGTTTGGGATAACCGCTTCAGATACATCAACGAATTCCAAAAAATGGGAACTATTATTTCCCTTTCCGACAGAACCGCGTCCTTTACGGGCAGCCAGAAGCTGTCGGGCGCACCCGTCGTTTCGACCGACCTACGTGCGGGTGCTGCCATGATCATCCTGGCACTTCGCGCACACGGCACTTCTCAGATCACCAAAATCTCGCTGATCGAGCGCGGCTACGACAACATCGTCGGCAAGCTCGCAGCACTTGGCGCAGACATTACCAAGGTGGAGGAATAATCCTAAAAAACAAAAGCCCCCTAACCACGGACCAAGCATGAGTGGAGCATGCTTCTTACGTGGGGTCGGGGACTTTTTCTGATTGATTCGGAGCTTTCGGAGCAACGCAGCAATCATATTTTTTAAATGCAAACAAAAGCGGACGGGGGAGCCTTGATGGTGGATCCCCCGTCCGCTTTACTTGACCGGTCAGCTATTGATATCAGATATAAACGAAGACATTATGTTCCCTGTTTAATAAATGATACGCGCAAAGAGTAAATTACTTAGCTCTTCTTGCCTCGAAGCATGCGCTGCAGTAAAC
>CAZCRV010000063.1:0-10162 GCA_964501175.1 uncultured Clostridium sp. | reverse complement strand
GCAACCCATCTTAATTAATTATTCCGCTATTTTGTCAGCCCCATCGGTGTGTCCCTTTGCTTATCAATATTTATTCCCTCTCGCAAAACGCGCCGTTGGTGAAATCCGGGAAGTCCACGGGGGCTCCGCCCTTAGCAATCGACATCTCGGACAGAGGCGTGACAGCCATCCATGCAGCGGCGTCGTAAACGTCGATCGGGCAAGGCGTGCCGTTTCTGACAGCCTCAATGAACGCGTCGTACACAAGGCCGTCCATACCACCGTGGCCGCCGCGCAGTCCTTCCTTCAGGTATTTCTCCCAAACGGGATGCTCGTACTTTTCAAGGTACTTTTCCGCGTTATTCCACTGCACCGACCAATTCCAATGGTCTGCGGGAGTGAAATCGGAATCTAAGTAAACAGAGTTATTGTCCTCCATATACATACCCAGCGTACCGCGCACGGTAAATCTTCTGCTGTATGCTCTTGGCAGCGTTGTATCAAGGCTGAGCGTAATAGTCTCGCCGTTTGCGCACTTGATGATGGTTGTCACCACGTCGCCCTGCGCGAAATTCGCAGTCTGCAGCGCGGGATTGACATTGTCGTGCTGCTTTGCATACTCATTCATGCCGCGCGACTTGCTTGCAACCGAAACGAGATTTAAGAATCTGTTGCCACGGTTGATGTTCAGAATCTGCGCGATCGGACCAAGCTCGTGCGTGGGATAGTTCTCGCAGTTTCTGTGCAGGTAATTGCGTAATCTGTAGTGTCTGTTTTCTTGGCCATAAGCAATCTCGTCGCGCAGGTCGTGGCAATAACCGCCCTCGCAATGCACGATCTCACCAAACAGTCCCTGCTTGATCATATTCATGACCATCATTTCAATTCTGCCGTAGCAGCAATTTTCCAAGAACATGAAAGGAGTTTTAGTACGCTCATAAGCACGAACCATATCCCAGCACTGGTCGATCGAATACGCGCCGCCAACTTCCATGCCAACAGCGATTCCCTTTTCCATAGCCTCAATGGCAATCGGCACGTGGGATTCCCAAGACGACAGGATCATGACTGCATCCGCAAGCTCGGGCTTCAGCACGTCATGCCAGTTTTTGCTTGCAAAAGGCTTGTCATACCCGTGTCTGACCACAGCATCCACAGCCCAATCGGTTCTGTCCCCGTACGTGTCACACACGGCAGTCACAACCATATTATCCATATCCAAAAGGCAATTTTCGAGCATATATCGGCCTCTGTTGCCCAAACCTATCAAGGCTACTCTTACTTTTTCCATAAGCCTGTCCTCCGCAGTAATACTTCATGAGCATTATATCATTTTTGGTAAAGATTGTCAAGAATTTTGTGAAAGTCTTGCAATATGAATGCGATTGTGTTATAATTACTCTAATTTCATTTAGTAAATGGAGTAAGTTATGAACATCATTGTTGTTGGTGCAGGAACGGTTGGCTCGGTCATTTGTACGCAGCTTGCAACCGAAAAGCACGATATTACGTTGGTAGACCAGGATATGGCTGTTCTGTCCGAGATATCCAATAAACTGGATATCATCGGTGTGCACGGCAACGGCGCATCCGTATCCACTTTGCGTAAAGCAGGTGCTGACAAGGCGGATTTGTTGATTGCCGTGACCGATCAGGATGAATTGAATATTCTTTGCTGCGCTTCGGCAAAAAAGCTCGGTACAAAAAACACTGTAGCACGTGTCCGTAACCCCGAATACAGCGAACTCATGCAAATGCTCAGTAAGGATTTGAACCTCTCGCTGACCATTAACCCTGAGCTTGCTGTTGCTAAAGAGATTTCACGCATGCTCAGATTCCCCTTTGCCTCCAAGATCGATACCTGCTATCATGGTCGAGTCGAGCTTGCGGAGTTTACTGTTGAAGAGGGCTCTGTGCTTTGTGGCCTTACGCCTGCGCAGATTCATACAAAGGTAGGACTTCACTTCCTGATCTGCTGTGTTCTGCGTAAGAACGAGGCCTATATCCCCAAGGGCGATTTTGTGCTGCAGGCAGGAGATACCGTTTGCATGACCGCGCACAACGACGTCATTGTGCAGTTCTTCAAAGCAATTGGCGCATACAAGCATCCCGTTCGTGACGTGCTGATCGTCGGTGGAGGCAGAATGACCTATTATTTGCTTACGTTCTTGCAAAAGAATAAGATCCGTGCGACGGTCATTGAACCCGACAAAGCTCGCTGCCATGCCTTGGCCGAGCAGTTTGATTGCAACGTGATCCATGAGGACGGCACAAAACAAGCGGTTCTTCACGAAGAAGGCGTTGCCAATACCGATGCTTTTATCGCGCTTTCGGACGAGGACGAAGAGAATGCGATAGTTTCCCTTTATGCAAAAACGCAGAATACTAACAAGATCATCACACTGATCAAAAACATGCAGTACGTGGAACTATTCAAGGGCGTCGGACTTGACAGTATTGTCTCCCCAAAGTATTCAACGTCTAACGAGATCGTCAGATACGTTCGCTCGCTGGCAATGACCAAGGACATTCAGATCGAGTCTTTGCATAAGTTGATGGACAACCGCTTTGAGGCCTTGGAAATCATGATCAACGATCACGTGGAAGGCGTCACGGGTATTCCGCTTAAGCAGCTTAAAATCAGACAAGATATTTTGATCGCGACCATTGTTCATAAGGATAAGATCGTAATCCCCTCCGGTAATGATAAAATGGAAAAGGGTGATACCGTCATTTTGATTACCAAGGGCGAACACATTGATGATATAAAGGATATTTTGAAATAACTATGAATTATCGCATGCTACGTTATTTGCTTGGCTGCATTTTGCTGATCGAAGCCATTCTTATGCTGCTTCCATTGGCAACAGCCATGATATACAAGGAAGATATCCTTCCCTTTGTATATACGATATGTATGTTGCTTGTCATATCTGTTCCCTGCGTCATACTCAAACCGAAAAACACTCACATTTATGCAAGAGAAGGCTTTGTATGCGTTTCCGCCGCGTGGATCCTGCTTTCCGTGTTCGGCGCACTTCCCTTTGTGTTCAGCGGTGCGATTCCGAGCTTTATTGACGCACTCTTTGAAACTGTTTCAGGCTTTACCACAACGGGTGCAACCATATTGCCCGCCGTAGAGGGTCTCCCGCACGGCATCCTGCTTTGGAGAAGCTTTACCCACTGGGTTGGCGGTATGGGTGTTCTGGTATTCATGCTGGCAATTCTGCCCTCTGCGGGCGGTGAAGCCATTCACTTAATGCGCGCAGAGGTTCCCGGCCCCACCAAGGGCAAGCTGGTACCCAAAATGCGAAAGTCTGCTCTGATTCTGTACGGCATTTACATTGTTCTAACCTGTATTGAAGTGATTGCTCTCCTGCTTTGCGGCCTTCCCTTATTTGATTCAATCGTAAACTCTTTCGCAACGGCAGGCACAGGCGGCTTCTCTGTTCTCAACAACTCGATTGCCGGATATGCCAATCCCGCTGCCGAATGGGTAATCGGTATTTTTATGGTGCTGTTCGGTATCAACTTTAATCTGTTCTTCTTTATTCTCATCGGCAAGGTTAAGGACGCGCTAAAGAGCGAGGAGCTCAGAGTATACTTTGGCATTATTGCGATAGCTGTTATAGCAATTTCCATCAATACCTACCAAATCATCGGGAATTTGGGAGATACGGTCAGAACTGCTTTCTTCCAGGTTTCGACCATTATCACAACGACAGGCTTTGCTACCGTTGAATATAACAACTGGCCGGTGCTGTCCAAAACAATTCTCACGCTTCTCATGATAACTGGTGCTTGCGCGGGGTCTACTGCAGGTGGTTTGAAAATATCGAGAATCATTATTGTATTCAAAAACATCTTCCGCGAGATCAAGCACATGATCCGCCCCCGTTCTGTCAACGTGGTCCGTTTAGACGGCGAGGTTGTACCGAACGAAACCTTAAGATCCGCAACCGGATATCTGACCGTATATATGTTGGCCATTGTTATTTGTGTTGTCTTGATCGCAGTAGACGGCTATAGCATGGAAACCAATATTACCGCTACCCTTTCCTGCATCAATAACATTGGTCCCGCACTTGGCGATATTGGTGCAATGGGTAATTTCTCGGTCTATTCCGATTTTTCAACTGTTGTCCTGACGTTTGCCATGCTGTTTGGCAGACTGGAATTCGTACCTATGATCGTTTTCTTCTCCCCTTACGCATGGAAGAAGAGATAAATGATTCTGAAGAAAAAGGGGCTGAGTCAAATTTGGGCATAATTTCCAATTCGCCAGCAACCTGCACAAAATGATGATAAAAGCCAAGGGCAAACAAAGTGTTTTACCCTTGGCTTTTAGTCTCTTTGCACAATCTGTTCATGATTTGTTAATGTTATGAATCAGCCCCTTTTGTTATTTTGTTATGGGTTCGGGCTTTCCTTGGCTGCGATAAGTCGCCAGCACGAGTCTTACCACCTTTGCAGCTTCCCTTGCATCAATCTCAAAGTGGCGCCCTGTGGCAACACAATCATAAAAATCGGCAATCAGAGCACCGTGACCGCTGCCATAGCACGCTTTACCAAGCGCATGTGCCACGTCCTCATGGTGTTCGTGTCGAGCACCGTATATCACGTCCTTGGGCATCAGCTTGATCCATTCGCCATCCGCCTTGATAGTGATCTCAACCGGGCAGTCGGTCGGACCGCCGTTGGTTGCGTAGAAGGTAAAACCATTGTTTTTCTCTCCTGCAAGAATCACGGCGGTGTCCTCTACCTCAATCTCATCCGAGAGAGTCATGCAGGAAATCTGTCCTTGCAAGGTCTCTGGCATGCCGACCAGCCATTGGACAAGATCAAGCGTGTGCAGCGCCTGATTGATCAGTACACCGCCACCCTCAGTCGCCCATTTTCCTCTCCAGTCACCCGAGCGGTAATAATTCTCATCTCTGTACCACGTCACGCTTGCGACCGCACAGAGTGAATTTTTACCCTCCAAGTACGCCTTAACCGATTGATTTGCGGTATTGTATCTGTTTTGGAAGCAAACGCCGATCTGCGCTCTGCTTTTATTTGCAGCTTCGATCACTCTGACGATATCTTCCTCCGAAATGCATATGGGCTTTTCACAAAGCACGTTGATCCCTCTCTCGAGAGCTGCAATAATCATATCTGCGTGCAGATAATGCGGTGTGCAGATGTGCAGCACGTCGATTTCTTCATGATCAAGCATGGCAACAAGATCGGTATAGTGTCGTTCACCCGGAGCAGCTTCCAGCTTTTTGGGGTCAACGTCGCACACCGCGACAATCGTGTGCCCCTGCTGATTCAGTACCTGCTCGTGTAGTCTTGCAATATTGCCGTAACCGACAATAGCGGATCTCATATAGGCCTCCTTATTTACTGCCAAAAGTGCCGGCCGTATCTGCTACAGCGCCGTCCTCACATTCCTTCTTGACAGACTTTGCAACGTGCTCCTGCAGCTCCTTATAATAACGGTCCTCGTCAACGGGCAGCGTGATGGTCTCACCGTTGTTCCAACCGGAAAGCTCCATCGCGTTCATCATTTCCACGCCTTTAATACCCTCGGTGCCGTCAACAAACAAAGGCTCTTCGCCACGAATAGCAGCGATAAAGTTGTTGATAATACCCATGTGCTGCGGGTTCTCACCGTCAGTTTCAACCTCGATCTTAGTACACTTGGGAGGCATAAAGCCGGTATCTGCATTTCTTGCCCATTCCTGGGAATCGTTTTCATTCTGCCAGTAGAACAGCTTGTTGTTCTCAACCAGCAGCTTGCCCTTGGTACCGGAAATCTCAAAGCGGTTAGTTCCGGGAGCTTCGCCTGTAGTGGTGATAAACATACCTGTCGCACCGTTCTTGTAACGGAAGAATGCGGTTACCTCATCCTCTACCTCAATATTGTGCCACTTGCCGTACTGGCAGAAGCCGTTGATGGCTACAGGCATCTCACCCACAACCCACTGAACAAGGTCGATCTGGTGCGGGCACTGGTTGATCAGTACGCCACCGCCTTCGCCTTCCCAAGTTGCGCGCCAGCTGCCACTGTCATAGTACTGCTGGGTGCGGTACCAGTCGGTAATGATCCAGGTTACACGCTGCAGCTCACCAATACCGCCGTCTTTTACGATCTCACGCATCTTGCGATATACGCAGTTGGTACGCTGGTTGAACATCATAGCAAACAGCGCACCACTGTTCTTTGCGCACTCGTTCATTTCCTTAACCTGCTTGGTATAAACACCCGCGGGCTTATCACAGATAACGTGAAGACCACGCTTCAGGCATTCCATAACCATCTCGGGGTGGAAATAGTGAGGTACGACAACCATCACCATATCGCAAAGACCGCTGTCCAGCATGTCGATGTAATTATCAAAATATGCAACGTCCTGGCCTTGCGTTCTTGCCTTCATTGCCTCGATTTTTGCAGGATTATTATCGCAAAGTGCGGTAATAACGCCGTTCGGGATCTTACCGGGAAGGAAAAGACCTGCCATATAGTGTGTGCCCTGGTTACCAAGACCAATAATACCAATTCTTACTTTTTCCATTTTATTATCTCCTTTACAGATTGCTTTGAATGTATTGAATGCTGCGCTGAACCTGCGCCATGGGATCGGGCATGGTTGCTGCGTTATCCTGCTCAACCAGGAAGTACTTTGCACCTGCTGCTCTCATGCGCGGGATCAAAGAAGCAAAATCAATGTTGCCGTCACCAACGGGGGCAAATACGGGAGTAAAGCCACCAAGCACTTCAGCAGAATTTGTGATCATATAATCCTTGAGATGCACGCAGCAGATTCTTCCCTTCAAGCGATCGATCGTTGCGCCAAGATCAACGCCACCGTATTGCAGCCAATAGGTATCCAGCGTAAAGTTGATGTTGGGCGCGTTTTCAATGATGTAATCAAACACGGTCTGACCATTGTGCTTGAAGAATTCGAAATGATGATGATGATAGAAGAACGAAAATCCATTGGCCTTCATGACCTCGCCTGCGCGGTTGAGCTGTTCGATCATCGCCTTGCAACGACTCTCGTCGGCAATTTCGTTAGGCGGCATTGCGCCAAGACCAATGTTCTTGCAGCCGAATTTGTCGTGCTCTTCCATCAACGCCTGCGTATCCTCTACAATACGGTTCATGGGAACGTGGGTCAGTACAACGGGCAAGCCGGTCTGACTGCTGACGCGTGCGATCCTGTCCGGATCAAATGCGCCACCGGAATACTGGATATAGGAATATCCCATTTCCTTAAGCTTTTGTGCAGCCTCGAGAAAATGCTCCTCGGTATCCAGGTAATTGCGAACAGAAAACAGATTAAGTCCCGCTTGCATTCTTTTCAAAACCTCCCTTAGTGTAAACGTATCCGTTTTTGGTCAATATTTCTTTGATTGCGTTTGCTGCTGCGTCAAAAGCCTCGTCATTGTTTGCAAACGTGTATTTATTTTTCATTTCCTGGTTATCGATCTGTGCATACCCCGCAAATACTCTCAAATGCGGCTCGAGCGTCAGGACCATATCTTTATCGGGATCGATCATGCTGACCAGCGTTTCGATCATACCGTCACCGTGACCTGCGGGAACAATTTCCCCCGTTGCTGCAATGACGTCCTTGATATGGAAGTACTCGGTTTTGTCATGCAAAGCCTCAAGTGTCTCGGCTGCGGGCTGCTCAACCTGCAAGAAATTTGCGGGATCGTACACGTAATACAAGCCCTGTACGTTTTGCATAATCAGCAGGACGCGCTCCAGCGTATCGCCGTAAATATCCTTCTCGTTTTCGTGGCACAGCTTCACATCGTAACGGTCAGCAACCTCAATCATGCGGTGCAGATATTCATACACCTTCTCGGATTGATCATAGGCATTAAAAAAGCTGAACATACGAATGCGCTTTGCGCCAAGCATGTTCGCAAGCTCACAGACGTGCGCGACAACCTTGAGATATTCGTCTATATCAACCGTAATATTTACCTTACCCAAAGGAGAGCCGACCGACCATACTGCGATCCCTGCGGCATCCAGCTCTGCCTTGATCTGTGCAGCCTCTTCGAGTGTCAGATCCTTTACGTTCTTTCCCGACACAGAGCGCAACTCGGTCAGTGTAATTCCGTTGCGCCGCATTGCCTTGATCTGACCGGCAAGCGTTGGATTTGCCTCATCAGAAAAAGCACAAAGTCTTATCATATAAACCTCCAGAAGAAATAACTGATAAAAAAGCATATAATTTCTATAAATTTTCGTTGCTTAATTCGCAAATCCCATTGCTTTTTTTATAATTATATTGTACAATATATATAACGCTATGTCAAGTAGATTGCCAACAACTTTTCGCAAAACACAATCAAAAAAACAAACGAGGTATCAAATGAAGCAGTTTATGGATCGCGATTTCTTACTCTCGACCCCAACAGCCGTTAAGCTCTATCATGAATATGCAGCTGCTATGCCCTTGGTCGACTACCATTGCCACATCGATCCCAAAGAGATCTGGGAAAACAGACAGTTCGAGAATCTGACACAGATCTGGCTTGGCGGCGACCATTACAAATGGCGCATCATGCGCTCCAACGGTATTCCCGAGGAATATATCACCGGTAGCGCTCCCGACCGCGAAAAATTTCAGAAATTTGCAGAAGCTCTGCCCCGCTGCGTGGGTAACCCCATGTATCATTGGTGCCACCTCGAGCTGAAAACCTACTTCGGATATGAGGGCGTGCTCAACGGTCAGACGGCAGAAGAGGTCTGGAATCTTTGCAACGAAAAGCTCAAAACCATGCGTGCAAGAGATTTCATCAAGGCAAGCAACGTTGCCATGATTGGCACGACCGATGACCCCTGCAGCGACCTTGCATATCATGCTTTGCTTGCGAGCGTAGACTTAGACACAAAGGTATGCCCCAGTTTCCGCCCCGACCCCGCACTCAATATGCACAAGAAGGGCTTTGTGGAATACATCGCGAAGCTTTCCGCCACGACAGGTATTGAAATCAAAACAGTAGCAGACGTCAAAGCAGCACTCAGCTCTCGTATGGACCATTTTGCTGCACACGGATGTCGCGCAAGTGACCACGGTCTTGATTACATCATGTATCGCACGGCAAGCGAGGATGATATCAATGCTGCTCTTGCTACCTCACTTGCAGGCGGCACGGTTTCCACGGACCTTGTAGAAGCATATCAGACCGAGCTACTTTTGTTCTGCGGACGCGAATATGCAAAACGCGGATGGGTCATGCAGCTTCACTTCAGCTGCATGAGAAACCCCAACAGCCGCCGTTTTGCTGAGCTTGGCCCCGATACCGGCTTTGATTGCATCGCCGTGACCGACAGCTGCGCTGCTCTTTACAGATTGATGGACGCATGGGATAAGGATCAGACCCTGCCCCGCACCGTTCTCTACAGCCTTAACCCCGCGGACAACCAGTGGATTGATACCCTGCTGGGCGCATTCCAGGACAGCTCTATCCCGGGCAAGATCCAGCATGGCAGCGCTTGGTGGTTCAACGACAATAAGGTAGGCATGCAGGATCAGATGACCAGCCTTGCCAACCTCGGTATTCTCGGAAACTTCATCGGTATGCTGACCGACTCCCGCAGCTTCCTTAGCTACACAAGACACGAATATTTCCGCAGAATTCTTTGCAATCTGATCGGTACTTGGATTGAAAACGGCGAGTATCCCTACGACATCGAGACCGCAGGCGCACTCGTTCAGGATATTTGTTACAACAACGCGGCCCGCTATTTTGAACTGTAAAAGGAGACTTTCGCTATGCAAATGACGTTTCGCTGGTACGGCGAAGGCAACGATAAGATCAGCCTTGCCGATATCAAACAAATTCCCGGTGTTACCGGCATCGTCTGGGCGTTGCACGCCAAGATGCCCGGCGAGATCTGGCAGCCCGAGGAGATTGCCAAGGTTAAAGCGCAGCTTGATGAGTATGGCTTTAACATGGACGTCGTCGAGTCGGTAAACGTACACGACGACATCAAAATCGGCCTTCCCACAAGAGACGGCTATATTGAAAATTACAAGCAGACCATCCGCAACCTTGCTCCGTTTGGTGTTAAGGTCATCTGCTATAATTTCATGCCTATCTTTGACTGGACCAGATCCAATCTGTTCCACCCCGTAGGCGATGGCTCGACCGCGCTGTTCTATGAAAAGAA
>CAZCRV010000062.1:0-10222 GCA_964501175.1 uncultured Clostridium sp. | reverse complement strand
GCACTTACATTTGCTTTGTACTTCTCTCTGTTATTCAATTGTCAAAGACCAATGTTTTGCTGCCGTTTTTTTGCGGCAGCTTGGTTATTATATCACAGCGTCTTCGCTTTGTCAATAGTTTTTTCAAAACTTTTTCGAATTTTTTTGACTTTTTTCTATTCGCTCAAGGCTCGTCTGCTGTTTTTCCGGCCGCTCTCGCGACCTTGAATATTCTACCACTTTCACTCCACTTTGTCAAGTGTGGGTTTCGACAAAGTATATAGGTTTTGTCGATCCGTTTTGTGCAGGGTGCACAATTTGGACGTGACATATATTTCCGCTCATAAAATCGTATCCTTTTTTTATAATAATAGCAACACTGTTTTCGGAGAGACTTATGTTCACAATTCTGATTCGTACCGTTCTGATTTACGTATTTTTAATTGCCGTCATGCGCCTGATGGGAAAAAGACAGCTCGGAGAGCTTGAAGTGACAGACTTGGTGATCACTTTGCTGCTTTCCGAGATTTCCACCATCCCCATCACGGACAAAAACACGCCTTTACTATACGCCATCATTCCCGTAGCGACGCTTGCCTCGCTTGAAGTATTCACCTCCGGACTGGCCTTGAAATATCCCAAGCTCAAAAAATTTCTCTCCCCCAAGCCGGCCATTTTGGTTCATAACGGACGTGCAGACCGACAGCAGATGAAAAAGGTCCGCATTTCCCTTGACGAGTTGATGTGCGAACTGCGACAAAACAACGTATCGGACATCGACCAGGTGCAGTACGCCATCCTGGAAAGTAATGGCAAGATCAGCATTATCACAAAAGCCTCATACGCACCACCGACCGCCGAAATGCTGGGGATGGCTGTGCCGGAGCCGGGGATTTTGCGCATTGTTTACTGCGACGGAGTTTATTCGGATCAAACGTTGCGCTCACTCGGTAAAGACCGCGTCTGGGCGCAGAAGCAAATGCGCGCGCAAGGAATCACGCCCGAGCAGGTATTTTATATGATGACCGACGATCTTGGGAACGTACGAATTGAGAGGAGACGCTAATGAATCGAATGCGATTGTCAGCACTTATCCTATGCGGACTTGTCTTGCTCGTTTTCTTCAATTATATATATGTATGTTCGGTACGCGATCAAATGCTGCAAGAAATTGATCTTTTGTGTGAGCGATCCGACACGCTTCCTTCGCCGGGCGATGCAAAGCAAGCATGGCAAAACCGCAAGGGCTTGCTCTCGCTGTTTGTGCCGCTTGCGGTTCTTGATCAGATTGATATTCAGTTGTCGGTTGCCGAAGCCTGCGCCGTTACGGGTGAAGTTGATGCTTATCTGCGCGCTTGTTACCATTTGCGTGAATTGGTCGAATCACTTGGCAAGTAGGAAGTCGATCAGATCACTCAGATCCTCAATAATCGGGCAGCCGCATTTGGCCAGCCGGGCATGGCTCTGGTGCCCTTTTGCGTACAGCACGCAATCCGCGCCCGCAGCGCATGCAACCTCATAATCGTGCACCGTGTCGCCAACAAACAAAACGGTATCGTTCGGGTGCGCTGCTCTCCATGCAATCGCCGTATCCACCTTGCTGCCCGCATGAATGTTATCCAGGCCGCAAACCTCCGTGAAATATTGCTCAAGTCCAAGCTGTGCAAGCTGCCCCTTGAGCATTTGCAACTCTGTGGCAGAAAGCAGAGTTTGTGCATACCCCATCTCTCCAAGGCGCTGCAGTGTGGACTTGGCGTTCTCGGTCAGAGGGGCAGATTTATAATTCTCCAGATACATCTCGACCCATTCGGGAGCGAGCACGGTATAGTAGTCCTCTTTTTCAAAATCGAAGCCAAGCTTTGCGTAATATTTAATAATAGGAAAGCAAAACAGCTCGCGATACGCTTCGACGCTGTCGATCGTGGCAAGTCCACGGTCAGCAAGCATGACGTTGACAGCATCGATTCCCGCCCGGATATCGTTAAGCAGCGTTCCGTTAAAATCCCATACGATATGTGTGTATTTCATATTTCTCCAAAAAGGGGCTGTTGCGCTTGCAACAGCCCCATGATTTTTAATTGATTATTGTGCGGGCACGTCGTAGCCGTACTCGGTCAGCCAGTTGAAGTAAATGGTGTAAGGAGAGTTACCCTTGGACAGGTCGTCGTTGGAAGGATCATCATCCTCGAGGGTTGCAGCTGCATCATCAGGGCTGTATGCAGAGTTGTTTGCCTTCTTGATCCAAGCGTTGTCCTTGGTGGATTCCTTCAGCTCTTCCTTAAGTACATCGATCAACTCGTTGAGTTCGTTGATGTTGGTGCAAGCATCCAGTCTTGCCTGAATCTCGGCACTCTTAACAGTCATCTTGTCGATCAAGCCCTTGGGCTCGTATGCGGGATCATCCTTGGGCTTAGCCGCAGGGTACAGACCGTCGCAGTCAATGCCGTTTTCATCGCCGTCCAGAACGGTGTTGAAATCAAAGCCAAGCAGCGGATCAATCAGAGATTCGTTGTTCTGCTCTCTTGCGCCTTCCCAAGCGTCAGCTCTCTTGCCCTCGCCAGGATGTGCCATAAATACGTTACCGGTCTTTTCCAGAGCCATCTGATAATCATCATTAAGCATGGTCAGCACTTCGCCTTCGCTGGGCTCGCTGAGCTCGTAGTTCTCACCTTTGATACCATACTGCAGCAGGTTACGAATGGTGGAGTTAGTATTCAAGTAGGTGATGATATCCATGGATCTGCCGACTGCGAAGTGAGAATATGCGCTGACTGCGAACATGTTGCCGTACAGTTCGTTCTCGGTTGCTTCGGGATACTCAGCGATGACTGCGTAGTACTTTCTGCCGTTTTCAGCAGTAAAGTAGCCGTCCTTTTCCATTGCTTTCTTGATATCAGAGTTGCCCTTGACAAAGTCAACTGCAACGGTCTGACCCTCGGCAGCTTCACCGAAGTAGCCCTCGAACTTAAAGGTCATCAGCTCGCGAAGGATATCCAGATAGTCGGTCTTTGTAAACAGGTTGTTGAATTGTAAACGAATGCTTCCGCGATTACGATTTGCAGCGCCGCCGTATACGGTGCCGAACATCGAGAAGGTATCGCCTTCCTGGTCGAAGTAATAGTCGAACTGCGGAATTTCTTCCTCTTTTTCGCCCTCGGCGTCACCGATGTCACCGATGTCCTCATTATCTTCGCCCTCTGCGGTCTTTTCCTGCTCCTCGTAAGTCATGGACCAGTACCAAACCAGCATGTTCATGCATTCCTCGTAGGTAGCGTTCAGAGGAAGAACGTCGGGCTCATACTTGACAATGTCTGCTAAGAAATATCTGCAGTCCAGAATGTCCTCAATATCGGTAATGTTGTAATAGTACTTATCGAACAGTTCCTTGTCGATGGTCATGTAGGTGTACTCGCCAATAGAAACGTTGTTGGGGATCGCATAGGTAGAGCCTTCGATCTGTACACCACCCAGCAGAGTTGCGGAGATGTAGTCGGTCAGCTTTCTGGAAGCGCCTGCGATTTCCTCGTCCAGGGGCTGGATCCACTCGTTTTCAATGTAATCGTTGTAACGCTCAAAGCCGGACAGATAGATGATGTCGATCTGGTGCTGCTCCAGCTCGGGGTACACGATTTCTGCGATCTCGTACTCGTTGTAGGAGGTGACCTCTTCTACGACCTCAGCCTCTTCCTCGTCCTCATCGGAAACGTTGGCAAATTCAGCATACTCGGGATGCTCAGCATAGAACTCTTTCTTAAGCTTATCGGTATCTACTCTACCGTCAGCCTTGGCATCCTTGAGGTACTTCTTGAGCGCCTTGGCTGCCTTTTCCTTGAGCAGCTGATACTCTTCGTTCTGAATGTTGGTATAAATCAACTTGCCGCACTTCTCAAGGTACTCTTCGAGTTCCTCGTCGGAGGCGCCATTCATCTTCATATTCTCATACTTGGTGCGATCAAACTCCTGCTCACCAAAGTACTGCTCTTCGGTGTAGAAGTAAAGGTCAAGGTTTACCTTGAACTTGGACTTGGTGATCTTGGTGATCTCGGCCTCAACCTTATCGTAAGCAGCTCTTGTTTTTTCTGCCTCGGCAACAGCAGCATCATAAGCCGCACCGTTACCGTGCTTTGCAAGCAACTCAGCCTTCAGCTCTGCCATCTCTTCATCAGTGTTCGCAACTTCCTTCTCGGAAATGACCCACATGGTCAGCGTGATACCGGAGATCTGCTCTACGTCCGCCTGATCGTCATCCTGTTGACAACCGGTCAGAAAAACAGTCAGAAGCATCAGCATGCTCAGCGTCAGACAGATAAATCTGTTTCTCATTGGAATCCTCCTTAGCATTCGTGCTGCCTTATCCCTCCGGGCAGGCAGGGATCGGCATATAATTTCATACTATTATATTTTACACTAAAAATATCCCCGTGTCAAGGATAATTTTGGCTTAGTTTGTAAACCTTTTTTGACGCAAAACGGACACGGCTTTTTAAAGCTCCGAAATCCTTGTCAATTGTCACAAATCGGCTCGGTTTTCTTTGTAAATTATTGCCGACTGCAAGCGGTTTGGCACCCGATTTTCTCCTGTTTTCGAGGCCTTGTTGCCTGGCACAATTCACATTTTTTTTACAAAATATCAGTCCAAAAAGCCCTTGAGATGGCGTGCGCGGCTTGGGTGACGCAGCTTACGCAGCGCTTTAGCCTCGATCTGACGGATACGCTCTCTGGTGATCTCAAACTCCTGGCCAACCTCTTCCAGCGTTCTGGTTCTGCCGTCGTACAGACCGAAGCGCAGCTTGATAACGTGCTCTTCTCTGGGCGTCAGCGTATGCAGCTCGCGCTCAATCACCTCTCGCAGAATGGTAGCGGACGCAGCCTCTGCGGGTGCGGGAGTTTCGTCGTCGGGAATGAAGTCGCCAAGATGGCTGTCCTCCTCCTCGCCGATGGGGGTTTCCAAGGAAACGGGGTCCTGGGCGATCTTGAGAATCTCGCGCACCTTGTCTGCGCTCATACCCATCTTCTCACCGATCTCCTCTGCGGTTGCCTCTCTGCCAAGCTCCTGCAGCATCTGTCTTGAATATCTGGAAACCTTATGAATGGTCTCAACCATGTGTACGGGAATACGGATGGTTCTTGCCTGATCCGCGATCGCGCGGGTGATGGCCTGTCTGATCCACCAGGTTGCGTAGGTCGAGAACTTGTAGCCCTTGGTGTAGTCGAACTTATCCACAGCCTTCATCAGACCCAGGTTACCCTCCTGGATCAAATCTAAAAAGAACATTCCTCTGCCCACATATCTCTTTGCAATGCTGACTACCAAACGAAGGTTGGCTTCCACCAGCTCCATCTTGGCGTCCTCATCGCCCGCAGCCATTCTCTCGGCAAGTTCGCGCTCCTTTTCTGCGGTCAGCAGCGGCACGCGGCCGATCTCCTTGAGGTACAACCGCACAGGGTCGTCGATCGCAAGGCCTTCCTGGCCAAGCAGTCTTTCCATGTTCTCGCCGTCGCTGTACTGCTCTACCTCGCTCTCGATCTCGTTGATCTCTGCGGTAGAAATATCGTCGCCGATCGGAATACCGTTGTCTTCCAGGGTTTCGTAAAGCTTGTCTATACTGTCAAGATCATAGTCCATTTCTTCCAGCGCATCGTCCAGGTCCTCGCTGGAAAGGTCACCCTTCTTGCCCTTGGCAATCAGCTCCTCTACGGTGATCTTCTTTTCCTCGTGTTCACCGGTTACAATAGTGGTTTCGGTCATGTTTTTGATTTCCTTTCAAATTTGGGTATTGATTACGATTGTTTTTTACGATTGTTTTTTCTTTTTTGCGTCAAGCAGCTGCTGAATGGAAAGCACGGTGTCTCCCGAAGCCTTGGCATCGCTCTTTTTCTTCTGCTCGATCAGCGTTTGCACGCTTGCGCGCAGCACCGCCGTGCCGTTTTCGGCAAGGGCTCGCCGCTTTTGCAGCATGCTCTGCAGCCTGCCCATCTCGTCCGGAGTGAAATCCTCACCCATCAAAGAGTAGGAAAAGCCGCCCTCTTCCCGCTCCATTTGCATGATGCGGGCAAAGGCTCGCTTGCCAAGCGCGGAGAAGAAATCGTCCTCACCAAGCGCAAGCGTTCCCGTTGTGATCATTTTTCTGTGCTCGGGATACAGCATCAAAAGACCGATAATGGCCTCCTCCGCCGCCACCGCCTGCACGTTTTTGGAGGTATCGGGATTGACCCGATCCCCATATCCCTTGGCGGCAAGTCCCGCCTCCTTGCTCTGCTTTTGCTTCATGGCCTTGATTCGCCTGTGAATGGCACGCTCGACGTCGTTTTTCAGGCTTTCGACGCTGATGCCCAGCTTGTCCGCCACCATGGAGGCGTAGATCTCACGCTCTACCTTGGAGGAGGATTGCGCGATCAGCGCACACAGCTCCTCGGAGGCCTTGATGCGCTCTTCGGGCAAATCCATGCTGTATTTGGCAAAGATCTTTTCGGATTTATACGAAAACTCGGTGCGGCTGCCCTCAACCAAGCGGCGGAAGCGCGCGTCTCCGAATTTGCGCAGATATTCATCGGGATCCTTGGCGTCTGTCACGTGCAGCACGCGCACGTCCATACCAACCTGCCCAAGCACCTCCATTGCCTTGAGTGCTGCGCGTTGGCCTGCCTCGTCGGCGTCATAGCAGATGACAACCTGCTTTGTATATTTGGTCATCAGCCTTGCCTGCTCGGGTGTGATGGCCGTGCCCAGCGTTGCCACGGCATTTTCAAAGCCGTAAGCGTGCAGCGAGATGACGTCCATATACCCTTCACACAGAATCAGTCGATCCGCGCAATGATTCTTGGCAAAGTTGAGTGCGAACAAATTCTTGCGCTTCTGGAAGGCAGGGGTGTCGGACGAGTTGAGATATTTCGGCTTGGAATCGTCCAGCACGCGGCCGCCAAAGGCAATGACGTTGCCTGCGGTATCGATGATCGGGAACATCACGCGATTGCGGAAATAGTCGTAGGCGCGGCCGTTTTTCTGACTGATGCCGCACAGAAATCCCTGCGCCAGCTCCTGGTCGGTGTATCCCTTTTTATGCATGTAATCGGTCAGCATATTGAACGATCCCGGTGCAAAGCCAAGACCGAAATGCTTGATCAGCGCCATACTCAGACCGCGTTTTTCGGTCAGATATTTCAAGCCCTCTGCGCCGATGGGGGCAAGCAGGCATTGGTGAAAGAATTTCGCGGCGTCTCTGTTCATATCGTGCACGCGCTTGCGTGTCAGACCGCCCGTATTCTGCTCCTGCTCTCGCACAATCTGAATGCCCGCTCTTGCCGCGAGCACCTCGACGGCCGAGGGGTAGTCCAGATTATCGTTTTTCATGACGAAGGTAATGGCGTCACCACCCGCACCGCAGCCAAAGCAATAAAAGCTTTCGCTGTCCGGAAACACCGTAAAGGACGGCGTTTTTTCGCTGTGGAACGGGCAAAGCCCGCCGAAATTGGAGCCCGCACGCTTAAGCGTGACGTAACTGCCGATCAGCTCGACGATATCTGTGCGGTGGCGTACCTCCTCCACAACTTCTTTTGGTATTCTCATGTCTTATCTGCCCCTCCAGACCTGCGGGATGAACAGATCGTTATAAAGCTGAATGGCGTATCTGTCAGTCATGCCCGAAACGTAGTCGCAAACGCAGCGCTCGACAGATTCGGTTTCGATATTTCTCTTGTAAGACTCGGGCAGCTTTTCGGGATGCCCCACAAAGTACTCGTAAAGCTTGATCAGCATAGCTTCCGCCTTTCCCTCCTCGCCCTTGGCGATGGGGTTGAGGTAGACGTTCTCAAAAAGGAACTCGCGCAGCTGATCGGTGGCATCTGCGATCTCGGGGGTCATACAGATATGATCCTTGTCGGTAGAGCCGCGGATGACCGATGTGACCATGGTATTGATACGCTGGCTATGTCGCTGGCCAAGGCACTCTCGCAGATGCGCGGGAATATCCTCCAGCGAGAGGATTCCTGCTCGGCAAGCGTCGTCAATATCGTGGTTGATGTAAGCAATTTTATCGGCATACTTGACCAGCACGCCCTCTAAGGTACTCGCGCCGCAAAAATCGAGCGAGCCCGAGTGGTTGACGATTCCGTCTCTGACCTCCCACGTCAGATTCAGACCTTGCCCGTCATTTTCCAGCACCTCGACTACACGTAGGCTTTGCGCATAGTGCGAAAAATCGGGAGAATAGCACTTTTGCAGCGCACGCTCGCCCGCATGGCCAAAGGGGGTGTGCCCTAAGTCATGTCCAAGAGCAGCAGCCTCTGTCAGGTCCTCGTTCAGGCGCAAGGCACGTGCCATGATACGCGCGATCTGCGTGACCTCAAGCGTGTGGGTCAAGCGCGTGCGGTAGTGGTCGCCCACGGGAGCGAGGAACACCTGCGTTTTATTCATGAGTCTGCGGAAGGACTGGCAATGCGTGATTTTATCGCGGTCACGCTGGAATTCGGTACGCAGCTCGCAGGGCACTTGATAGCGCTCACGGCCACGCGTTTGCGAGGTACGGAAGGCATACGGGGAGAGGGATTGCTCTTCTCTTTCCAAGAAAATATTGACAAAGTTATCTTTGTTTTGTTCCATGATACGACCTCGCTTTCCCTATTTTGATTCTTACAATAATAATATACGCATTTTTTTGCGATTTTCCTTTTTTTCTTGGCGAAATTTTTGAGAAAGTTTTTTACATTAGCGTTTTTGGACCGGTCGCTATTACTCAGACGCCAGCCCCCGAGTGTCATCCTGAGCGAAGCCGCGGAGCGGCGGAGTCGAAGTTTTGCGGGTCGAGGATGCGAGTTTTGCAACTTGTTGCCAAAACCGCACCGCAGCAAGCAAAACCAACGAGTTTGTGCAAAGCACAGACGAGGAAGGGATCTGCGAACGGTTTATGACACGCCTGCCTACACAAGGTAACATTTGAAAGCAAGCAGTATGGGATACGAAAAATGTAACAAAGACCGAGCAGGCATTGAGTAAACCCTTTAGAGATCCCGCTCCGCGCTTCCATACGTCGCGCTCGCGGTTTTGCTCCGTTCCGTTGCCATTTCGCAATTTATTGCGAAATACCACTCCACTACGCAAAACTTCGACTCGGTTGCTACGCAACCTTCGCTCAGGATGACACTCGAGGTGACGGTGTGACACTATCAGGATGACACTCGGGATAACAGCTCGAAGTATTGCTCGCTCAAAATTTTGTACAGTAGCAAAGAATAGGGAGCGACCGTTCGGTCACTCCCCTATTTCGTGATAGTCGTATCTCTCGCCCGTCTTTTCGGGCGTACATTTGCCGTTGCTGGTCTCCGAAATGCGACGCCACAAGGCGTCCTTATGCTCGTCCTTGACCGCAAAATGCACGGTCACCGTATCGGCATATTCCACGTCATCCACAAGCGCACCCATCTTGGGTAACAGCAGATTGAATTTCTGATAGTCCGAGTACGAGCAGTTCATGCTGTATTCGCCGTACTTATGATACGTAATGATATGCGCCGCGTCCAGCGCGATTCTTGCCGCGTGCGAATACGCGCGCACAAGTCCGCCCGCGCCCAGCAATATGCCGCCAAAATAGCGCGTGACCACCACAACCATATCGGTAGCGCCCGATTTTCGCATGCATTCCAGCACCGGTACGCCCGCTGTGCCCTGCGGCTCGCCGTCGTCCGAATATCTGGCTACGATACCGCCCTTAAGCAGATACGCCCATACGTTATGCGTGGCGTCGGCATATTCCCTTTGCTTTTGCTTGACAAACGCCATAGCCTCCTGCTCGTTCTTGATGGGAGCAGCGTGCCCGATAAAGAGCGAATTGCGCTCCTCAAACTCGGCCGATGCCATTTTTTCAAGCGTCATATACAGTTGCTCGTCTGCCATGTCACACCCCGTCAAGTCCGATCGCGCGGTACAGCGCATCGCGAACGACACCGTAGCGGAACGCCACGGGCTGCGCGATGCTGTCGGTATGCAAAAGTTCCTCAAATCGCTTGATCGATATAAATCTTGCCGCCACGGTTTCCTTGTCCTGCAGCACCACCGCAGAGCCGGGAACAGAGGTTCTATGCAAATAGCATTCCACAAAGGCGGTCGGCTCGCGGATCACACGCAAAAGCTGCAGCCCGTCTTTAGTCGTTTTGATGCCTGTTTCTTCGCGCAGCTCGCGCAAAGCAGCCTCGATGCCGCTCTCGCCCGCAATCGCGGCGCGCACGGCCTCCTCGCCGGCGAGCTGCG
>CAZCRV010000061.1:0-10315 GCA_964501175.1 uncultured Clostridium sp. | reverse complement strand
CGCAAGGGCAAACATCGTTTAGCGTGAATGCTCCGTTAAGAGCATCACGCTAAGCACGAGCGTTTTTTTGTTACGTTATTTTATTCTGCAGCTGCAAAGAATGCGCCTGCGGGGTTACCGTAGCTGTTGCAAAGGTTGATCTGCTCGCCGTAGAAATTGTTGGCAATGCCATTATAAACCACGCCGTTCTTCATGGATGCAGAGCAGGTCACGGTGATCTGATTGGGGGCTGTGATCTCGGCAGAGATGGTAGTGCCCTTCTTGTTGTTGACCGTGTACGACGTTCTCATAAAGGTAAAGCCGTTGACCGTCGTGCCGCCGTCCGAGGTCGTCAAGCCCTCACCTACATTGGTAAAGGTCAGCACGGCCGTCTTGTAATCATCCGAGAATTCCACGGATTCAAGAATGGGGCCAGTCGAGCTCTCTAAGCTTCCCGCGTCACCGCGTACGGCTGCTGCCAGCTTGGCAAGGCGCAACCCTTGGCCAAACTTGCAGTCGGGATGCAGGCTATTGAAGTAGGTGTCATCCGCCCACAAATCGGAAGAAACGGACAGATAGGAATTGGGCAGCGTCTGCGGGATCGCACCCATGACGCAGCGGATCAGACCCAGGTCCATATAATGCCAGTCGCCCGAATGGTCGGGATGTTTTTCATAAATGGTGGGGAATTCTACCAGATAAACCGCAAACTCGGGGTTGGTGACGTTGTGCGTCGAGCGCATGTAGGTCATAAATGCCGAGAAGCGTTCGATGAATTCCGAAGCGTGCGCACGCTGGAAGTCACTCTCGCCCTGGTACCATACAAGGCCTGCCATGGCGTACTTTTCAAAGGGATACATGTAATGATTGTACATATATCTCGCCCAGACCGCGTTGACGCCCTCGGGTACGTAAATCCCCTCTTTTTCATTCCAGCGGTCGGATTTTGTCGCATCAGCCACCTCGTTGGGCAAGAATGCACCCAAGGGCTGGCCGTTGCCGTCGATCTCGATCACGCCCACGGGCACCTTACCCTCGGTCAGCTGCACCAGATTCCAGGCAAAGCAATAGCCGATTGCAGTAAAGCGGTTGACCGCGGTGCTGTTGGGCTTTTCCCAGGTGCGGTTGTGCACTACGTCGGGACAAACCTCGGTCGTGCCTCTTGCGGGATAGCCGTGCGCTTCGTTTTCGTTGATCGTGTTGTAATGCAGGCGGATGGGCAAGGACTCGTCGATCATGTTAGCGCCGTAGTTCTCTCTGTCGGTGTTGGATGCGGAAAGATAGCTGCCAAAAGAATACGCCACGTTGGACTGACCGATGACCATATAAACGTCACCCACCAGCACATCATTGAACACGACCTCCTTGGAATCGGTGTAGATTCTCATGGAGTTGCCAAGCTCTGCCGAAGCAGACAGCTTTGCACCAAACTGAATGGTCCACTCACCGTTCTCGATCAGGGCTTCGGCAAACATGCCCATAAACTCACCTGAGACCTTTTTACCGTTCTCGGATTCGGGCGCCCAGCCCCAAACGCGCAGCTTCTCACCGCGCTGTACCACCATATCCGAGGTAAACACCTTGGAAACGGTAAAGTCGGCAGCATATGCTGCATCCAGCGTCTCGCCGATCATGATATCGGGCTCTTCAGTTGTCACTTCCTCGGTTGTCTCGGGCTCGGATTCGGGCTGCTCACCTTTGGTAGCATCCTCGGCCGGCTCGTTCGTGCTTTGCTCAGCGGATGCGTCACCGTTGCCGCCGTCGCAGGCAACCGCGCTGACCACCATCACGCCGCAAAGCAGAAAAAGGATGGTTCTGAGAACGGTTTTCATAGCAATTCCTTTCTTATATTCATTTATTTATGAATTCTGACAAGCTCGCGCACGCCCGCATCAAGGGCTGCACAAAGTGCGTCGATCTCCTCTTCCGTATTGGCAGGACAAAGGCTTACGCGCAAGGAGCAATCCGCCTGCTCGGCCCCAAGGCCGAAGGCAGACAAGGCACGCGAGGTAGCATGCCCGTGCGAGGAGCAAGCCGAGCCGCTGGAGACGTAGATCCCCTTGCCCGACAGATAATGCAGCATGGTCTCGCTCTTGATATTGGGCAGCGTCAGATTCACGATGTGCGGCGCACGGTTGCCCTTGGGCAGATTGAGCGTGATCTCGCCTATCTTGGCGAGCTTTTGCTCAAGATAGGTGCGCAAAGCGGTCATGCGTCGCAGATCGTCTCGCAGCGTGCTCTGTGCCTTGGCACATGCCGCGCCAAAGCCCGCAATGCCGATGGTATTTTCGGTACCCGAACGCATGCCCGATTCCTGGCCGCCGCCCAGCGTGACCGGGATCAGCTTTTTGGCCTTGAGCACCTCGGAGCTGACGTACAAAGCACCCACACCCTTGGGACCGTGGATCTTATGACTGCTGACCGTCACCATATCCGCGCCGATGGCAGCGGGAGAAAAAATCGTTTTCATAAAGCCCTGCACCGCGTCACAATGCGTGACCACGCCCGGGGCGTTTCGCTTTGCCAATGCAAACAAGGCTTTGAGATCGTAAAGCGCGCCCGTTTCGTTGTTGACCATCATGGTCGTGACCAGCAGCGTATCCTTGGTAATGGCTTTACATGCAAAGTCCATATCAAGCACGCCGTCGCGCGTGGGGATTCTGACTACGTCAAATCCCTTTTTTTCAAGGTCGCGCAGCACCATTTCCACCGAGGAATGCTCGCCTTCGGTGGTCACGATACGGCCGCCTGCGCGGCGTTCCTTTGCATACGCGCTGCCGAGAATGGCCAGATTGTTGGCCTCGGTTCCGGACGAGGTGAAATACACCTGCCCGACGTTTCCGCGCACGCCCAGGGCCGAGAGCACCTGCTCGCGCGCCTTTTTGACCATGTGCTCGGCGTCAAGCCCTGCCGCATGCAAGGACGAGGGGTTGCCGTAGCACTCCATAGCCTGCAGCATGGCCTGCTTTGCGGCATCGCAAAGCGCGGTGGTTGCGCTGTTATCCAAATATATCGTACTCATATCAGCGGAAGGTAAAATAGTCCAGCATCGCTTGGTAGTCGTCCATATACTGCTCAAAGCTGCCATCCGATGCAAGTGCGGTATAGGTGACGACGTAGATCAGGCTGGAATGCACGATCACGGTTTGTGCATATCGGTAATCCTTACCGCCAATGCTTGCGTCAAAGGTATAGGTCTTAGCGTTCTTGGCATCCTTTTCTACGCCGATCGTGCCCTCTCCAACCGTCTCGGAGACGGTCAGCGAATCAAACACCGCCTTGTATTCGGGCAGGCAGTAGCCCTCCCAGTATGCATCCACGCTCAAGGCCTCGTTGGAGGGCACGTAGATGGTCACGCTCACGTTCGCGCTGCCGCTCGGTGCGTATGCGCCGGGGTACTCGGTGGTATGTCCTACGCGCCAATCGCTCGGAACGTAAAAGCGATAAGGCATTTCGTTTGTGGATGCGGGGATCATATCATCCGAGGTATCGGGATCCTCAAACAGCTTGGGAGCCGTCGTCGAAGTCTTTTCATTCAGAATAATGAATTCGCCCACCACGGTCTCGTCGGGGATCTCGTAGATAAAGGAATCGATAAAGGTGTCGTAATCCTCTTCCCTTGCGGTATAAGTCAGCACGAAAAATCCGCTGCCGTCGGGGGCCTTGGCGATCACCTGGCAGTACTTGCGCGTAAAGCTCATTTCCTGCTGCTCGCTCAGATCCTCGGTGGGTGCAAACTCCTTGACCTTGGCTGTAAATACGTAAACCTGTGCTGCGCACATGCCCGCGTCGTCACCGAAAATGTCCAGCGAGGTCTGACGGTAAAGCTGACCCTCGGGATGCTCCTCGGAGGGTCCCTTGTGTGGCAAGACGACAAACGCCTCGTAGGTTTCCCCATAGTATGCGCTCAGCTTTTCCCAATACGCGTCAATGCTCTCGGACGCGTCGGTCACCTTCTGCGCGGTAATGGTCCAGTATTTGCTGTGACGCGCCAGCTCCTCACCCTGCTCGGAGTGGTCAGCGGTGGTATAGTACGCGCCCGACACACCGCTGCGGGAATTGGAGATCCAGGTCATGGGCACGTACAGGATGAACTGTTCGCCCTCGCAGGTCACGTCCATCATGCCCGTAGGTGCTTGATTCTGGGAGCAGGCGGCAAACGCACCGCACGCAAACGTCAGCAGCAACAGTGCTGCAACAAGTCTGATTTTTCTCATGCTTTTCCCTCCCCCAGCATGCTCTCGGCAGCCGAAAGAATGCCGATCTTGCCGCTCTCATAGGTAAGTCCACCCTGGAAATATGCGGTATAGGGCGGGCGCAGCGGTCCGTCGGCGGACAGCTCGATGGACGAGCCCTGCACAAACGCGCCTGCCGCCATGATGACGGGGTCGTTATAGCCCGGCATTGCCCAAGGCTCGGGGGTGACGTATGCATCCACGGGCGAGCCCGCCTGGATGCCGCGGCAAAGCGCGCAAAGACCCTCGGGCGAGCCTGTGATGACGGTTTGAATGATGTCGTATCTCTGCTCGTTCCAGCGGGGCTCGACCGCAAAGCCGAGTGCTTCGAATACGTAAGCCGCCAGATGCGCGGTCTTGAGTGCCTGCGCAACCGTGTGAGGCGCGTAGAAAAGCCCCTTGTAAAGGCTCTTGTTCTGCCCCATGGTCGCACCAACCTCGCAGCCCACACCGGGAGAGGTCAAACGATAGCTTGCAAGCTCCACGGCGCGTGCCGTACCCGCAATGTAGCCACCGGTTTCTGCCATGCCGCCACCGGGATTTTTGATCAAGGAACCGATGATCATGTCCGCACCGTACGCGGTGGGTTCTTTTTTCTCAGTAAATTCGCCGTAGCAGTTATCTACCACCACGTATGCCGAGCATCTTGCCTTGACAAACTTGACAAGCTCACCGATCTGCGCGCAGGACAGCGTTTTTCTGTTCAGGTATCCCTTGGAGCGCTGCACGAACACCACCTTGACGCTCTCGTCATAAAGAGCAAGCTTGTCCGCGATGCCGTCAAAGTCAAATCCGCCCGCATCGGTCAGCTCAACCTGGTCGTACTTGACGCCAAAGTCGGCAAGCGAGCCGTCGCCTGCCTTGCCCGTAATTCCGATGACGTCCTCCAGCGTGTCGTAGGGCTTGCCTGCCACGCTAAGCATGACGTCACCAGGACGAAGCAGGCCGAAAAGGCCGATGGTCAGCGCCTGCGTGCCGTTGACGATCTGATGGCGCACAAAGGCAGCCTCTGCGTCCATCACGTCTGCCCAGATAGCATCCAGCGTATCTCTGCCGCGGTCGTCGTAGCCGTAGCCGCTGGTAGAATCAAACATGGTCATGCCCACGCGGTGAGAGCGGAAGGCATCCATGATCTTTTGCGTATTGTGAAACGAGATCTTGTCAATGCGTGCAAAGCAAGGCGCGAGCGCCACCTCCGCTTCGGCCGCAAGATCCCATATTTTCTGTGAAAATTCCATATTTCCCCCTGTATTTTGCGCAATTTATTCCTTCTTATCGCTGTGCAGATACAGAAGCGTAATCTCCACGCAAAGTCTGGTGTCGCCAAGGTCAAACATTTCCACGCCCGAGTGGATATAGCGAGTAGGAATCGAGATCGCGCCTGCCTTGACGCCTACGCCGCTCTTTTGTACGGCAGAGGTGTCCGTGCCGCCAGCGGTCAGAATCTCCATCTGATACTTATATCCCTTTTCACGGGCCAACTTGACCAATCTGTCGGTCACGCCCTTATGGCAAAGCACCGAGCTATCCTTGACCTTGATGGCAGCACCGCCGCCCAGCTCGCAGGCCATGGGCTTTGCACCGATGGTGTCGCCCGTGCCTGTCACGTCAAAGTTGATGCAGTAATCGGGGCAGATCTGCTCTGCGGCAGGGCCTGCTCCGCGCACGCCAACCTCTTCCTGTACAGAGAACACGAAATATACGTCATCCTCACAGGGCTCCTCTTGCAGTCTCTCTGCAATCTCGATCATAACGGCGCAGCCGATACGGTCGTCGATGGGTCTGCCCGCAATTCTGCGTGCAGACAGCTTGATGACGGTGGGAGCCATGGAGAAAAAGTCACCAACCGCTACGCGCTTTTCGGCGTCGCGCGCGTCCTTTGCACCGATGTCGACAACCATTTTGTCGTAAGTCCAGTCGTTTGGCTTGACGCCTGTCTCGGGCACCAGCACACCGCGCTGACCGTTTTCAAACACGACCTCGGAAAAGGCGGATGCCGAGAAATGAATGCCGCCAATGGGGGCAAGCCTGAGCATGCCGTTCTTTTCTATGTGCGTGACCACAAAGCCGATCTCGTCCATGTGCGCGACCAGCATGATCTTTCTTCTCTTCTCGCCCGTTCCCTTTTTATAGGCGATCAGCGAACCCATTGCGTCGGTGTAAACCTTATCGCAAAGAGGGGTCATATATTCCGAAATCTTGGCGGCAATGGCAGCCTCTCTGCCCGAAATGCCGCTGACGTTTACAAGATGCTTTAATTTGGTCAGCATAATTTACTCCTTTATCTCTTTGACGTAAGAGAACAGCAGATCTCTTACCGCATAATAATCCGAAACCTTGGCGACCTGCACGGGGGTGTGCAGATTTCTGATGGGATAACCCAGCGAGACCATACGCACGCCGTGCGCACCCTGCTGCACCGCTCCGCCAAGCTGTGCGCGAGGCGAGCCACAAACTGCCTGGGTATCAATGCCCTCGGCCGTGGCACATGCGCGCAGGTCCGCGGTCAGCTCCCTGTCGTAGATGGCCGAGGTATCCAAAAACGCAACGGCCGCGCCACCGCCGAGTGCGCACATACGCACGCTCTCGCTGATACCTGGATAATCCAGTGCTTCTCTTGCTTCAACAATGATAGCAAGATCGGGCTTGACCCGCGCGGCAGCCACGCGCGCTGCGCTGAACATGACCTGCGAGCAATCGGTAAACGCTACGTACAGATCGTAAGGCAGCTTGACTCTGCCCGACTTGAGCATGCGCAAAAGCTCGATGATGGCCGCGCAGCCAAGTCTGGATTCCAGTGCCTTAGCACGCATGAATGCTTTTTCCTCGCCAAAGCGCTCAAAGGGCGTATCAAAGGTTGCCATGGAGCCCACGTCCACGTATTCCTTTGCCTCGTCCGCACTCTCTGCGCCAATGTCGATATACATCTTGCGCGCGGGTGTCAGCTTGCGACGCTCCTCGGGGCTTTGCAGATGGATCGCCTTAGACGCCACAATGCCCTTGATGACGCGATTGCCGTCGCCAACCAAAAGGCTCTTGCCGCCAAGGCAGCGCGCGTCGATATCGCCGACAAGTCCGAATTTGAGATGTCCCTTTTCACATACGCGGTTGATGATCATACCAACCTCGTCCATACCCGTACAAACAAGCACTTTTTTGGGATTTTTGGAGCTGTATCCCTCACCGCTACCGCACACCTTGGCAACCACGTTGCCAACGCGGTCTACGGAGTAGTCGTCAATGACGTCGGTGATTTGCTCCACCAAAGCTTCTCTGACGGGATCACAGCAGCCCGAAGGGCCAAACTCTCGGCATAATTGTTCGATCAGTTCAAGTCCGTAATATTTCATCTTGCAAACTCCTCCCCGATTTCCTTCGAGCAGATAAACGCGCTGACCGCGTCAGCCACCGCCTGCGCGTCGCGCAGATCCAGCACCTCGGTGGACGAGTGCATGTTCTTGATAGGCAGGCTGACAAGCACGCTGGGAACGCCGTCCCCCGTCAACCAAAGTCTGTTTGCGTTGGTGCCCGTGCTTCCGCCCGACGCACCGCAGGTGAACGGAATTTCCTTGTCGGTCAGAAGCGTCTTGACCATGTTGGTCAGGGCTCTGTTGGTAATGGGTGCATAGTCCAGCACCGCGCCGCTGCCAAAGCTTGCAAGCGGCAGGTCTCCTGTCTCGGGGGTGGCTGCGTGCGTGACGTCAATGACCATTGCGTAATCGGGAGCGATGCTGCCACCGCCGGTCAAAGCACCCAGCATGCTGGTCTCCTCGCCTGCGGAAAACAGGAAATAGACGTCGCCCGCCATATCCTCGGCCTTTACCGCGCCCACGCCGTGCGCAATGCAAGCGCCGCAGGCCTTATCGTCAAACGCCTTACCTGCGATGCGATCGCCAAGCAGGCTTGTATATGTAGGCAGAAATCCAATGGACGAGCCGATCGAGATCATCTTTTTCAGCTCGTGTGCGCTCCAGCCGGTATCCAGATACAGCTGTCCGATCTCGGGCAGCGCATCGGGGTCATTCCCCAGCAGCTTTGTGGGCATGGCGCAAACGACGCCCTCCACGTTCTTTTTGCCGTAGATGATCAATCTTGCACCGGGCAGGATGCGGGTATCCACGCCACCTACGTTGGTAAAGCGGACAAACCCGTCCTCGGTGATGTCTGTGACCATCATACCGATCTCGTCAAAATGCGCGTCAAGTAAGATCTTGGGGGCGTTCTTGCGGCCGCAACGCTTGATAAAAACGTGGTTGCCGACGCCGTCCGTGACGTGCTCGTCAAACAGGTCGTAGAGAATGCGCTGTGCGCCCTCGGTACTTGCCGCTTCTGCGCCCGATACCGAGTAAAGTCCGCAAAGCGACGTGATCAATGCTTTCAGATCCATAATTTTTCCTCTGTTTTTCTTTTTCTATCATAATTCATTGACTATCTTGCAAAACGTGCGGCCGCGATGCGCGAAGTTGTCAAACGCATCAAAGCTTGCACAAGCGGGAGACAGCAGCACCATCTCGCCCTTCCCCGCATGCGCTGCCGCGCAGCGAACGGCTGCCTCAAAATCCGCCTCGTGATAAATCGGCAGATCAAGATTCCCTTCGCGGCACTCATCCAGGGCTGCGGCAATTTTATCGGCCGTTGCGCCCGTCAACACTACGCCGAGCGCGCGCTCGCGCAGTACCCTTGCCAGGGGCGCAAACGGAATATGCTTGTCGTATCCGCCGCAGATCACCCACGCACTCTTAGGCGGAATGCCCGAAAGCGCGGCCACGGTGCGCGTGGGAGTCGAGTCGATCGAGCTGTTGTAAAATCTGACTCCGCCCTTCTCACGCACAAATTCAAATCTGTGCTCCACGCCGCCAAAGCTGCGCGCAAGCTCGCGAACCATCTCGGGAGTGATTAGCGCCTCTGTCAGCGCAATGGCGGTCATGTAATTTTCCACGTTGTGCATGCCGGGCAGCTTGATGTCGGAAACGGCCAGCATTTCTCTTTCGCACTTGCCGTCCGAGCAGATGATCATGCCGTCGCGGATAAATACGGCCTTGCCAGCTCTGCCCTGCATGATGCTCTCAAAGTCGCGCAATTTCGAAGAAAACAGCACGACGGGCACGGGGGCGCTGTCCACAAGCTGCATGCAAAGCGCGTTGTCGCGGTTGGTGACCAGCGCCTCTGCGCCGATTCCCTTATAGATGTTACTCTTGGCCGCGATATATTCGTCCATGCCCGTATGCCAGTCCAGGTGATTGGGGCTCAGATTGGTGATCGCGCTGCACGCGGGTGTGCGCTGCATGGTCATGAGCTGAAAGCTGGAGAGCTCGACGATGGCAAAATCGTCCTCGGTCATTTCTGCCGAGTACGGCATGAGCGGCGTGCCGATGTTGCCACCCACGTATGCGTGGCCGTAGCCGCGCGCCTTTAAGTAGGCCTTGACCAGATGCCAGGTCAGCGTGGTGGTCGTGGTCTTGCCGTCACTTCCCGTCACGCCGATCACGCGTGCCTTGGTGGTCGCCATGAAAAGCTCCATTTCGCTTGTCAGGCGCGCACCGCGATTGATGGCGGCCAAGATTTCGGGCCTGTCGGGGCGAAATCCCGGGGAGCGGATGATCACGTCACCATCTAAGCTTTCAAGGTAATTCTCCCCGCAGAAAAATTCCACGCCCCGCTCGCGTAAGGAAAGGGCCATTGCACCCAACTGCTCGGGAGTTTTTTTATCATAAACGCGTATACACGCAGCACCATGCTCAAAAAGAACGTCTGTCAGCATCATATTGGAAACGCCAAAGCCAAGCAGGCAGCAAACACCGCCGCGAATTGCCGACAAAACGGAAGAATCGTTCATGTACACACCTCACAATCCATACTATCCCATATTATTTCACTATAATTATACTGCTTTATCGGTCATTTTGCAATAGAATTTCCCGATTATTTACGCCCTGTACAAATATTTTGTGCAAAACCCCTTTGCAAAACCGCAAAAAAATGGTATAATATAGGTTGGATAGCCGAGCGGGAGTCGGACCGAATTGCCCGACGACGATGCATTTTTGCATCTTTCGGCGCGCTTTTACTCGCAAGATTTGTATCTTGCTTCGCAAAATCAC
>CAZCRV010000060.1:0-10405 GCA_964501175.1 uncultured Clostridium sp. | reverse complement strand
AAGATGGGTCTGCGCCCCGACCGCGCGACCATTGTGTACTCCAACCGCATCCGCGAGGCATACGGCGATATTCCGATCATCTTAGGTGGCCTTGAAGCATCCTTGCGCCGCTTTGCCCACTACGATTACTGGGAGGATCGCGTGCGCCGCTCAGTCCTTGTGGACAGCCGCGCAGACATTCTGACCTACGGCATGGGCGAGAAGATTCTCGTACGCATCGCGCAGCTGCTGGATCGCGGCGTACCGATCAAGAAGATCCGCGACGTGCGTGGCACGGTATGGCTGGGCAAGCCCGAGGACACGGTGCATTTCCCCATCGCTGCGACCTTTGACTACAACGAGCTCAAAACCGACAAGGCAGCATACGCGCGTGCCTTTGGCGTGCAATACAAGAACCAGGACAGCATTACGGGCATGGCGATCTGTGAGACGTACGACGGCAAGATGCTGGTGCAAAACCCGCCCATGCAGCCGCTTGAGCGAAACGAGCTGGACGCTGTGTACGCCCTGCCCTACACCCGCACTTACCACCCCTCGTATCAGAAGGACGGTGGCGTGCCCGGCATTGAAGAGGTGCGCTTTTCGATCACACATAACCGCGGCTGCTTTGGCAGCTGCAACTTCTGCGCGCTGGCCTTCCACCAAGGCCGCACTGTGCGCTCGCGCAGCATCCAAAGCTGCGTGGCCGAGGCCAAAAAGATTACCGAAATGCCCGATTTCAAGGGCTACATTCACGATGTGGGCGGTCCTACTGCCAACTTCCGCGCGCCTGCTTGTCAAAAGCAGCTGACCGATGGCGTTTGCCCAGGCAGAAAGTGTCTTGCGCCCAAGCTATGCCCCAATCTGCGCGTGGATCACACCGAATACATCGAGCTGCTCTCGCGCATTGAAGCTCTCCCCCGCGTCAAAAAGGTCTTTATCCGCTCGGGCATCCGATTCGACTATCTGCTCTTGGACAAGGATGACGCGTTTTTCAAAAAGTTGGTCAAGGATCACGTATCGGGTCAGCTTAAGGTTGCGCCCGAGCATTGCTCCTCGCCCGTGCTTCGCGCCATGGGCAAGCCGGATTTCTCGGTTTACGAACAATTCCGGGACAAATACTTCGATCTTTGTGCGGCTTGTGGCAAGGAGCAATACCTCGTTCCCTATCTGATGTCCAGCCACCCGGGCTCGACGCTCAACGATGCGGTAGAGTTGGCACTTTGCCTCAAGCGTCACCACTACGCGCCCGAGCAGGTGCAGGATTACTATCCCACGCCCGGTACGGCGTCTACCGTCATGTACTACACCGGCATCAATCCCTTGGATGGCAAGCAAGTCTACGTGGCCACCGATTACCACGAAAAGCAGCTGCAGCGAGCTCTCTTGCAATACAATCGCCCCGAAAACGCACCCATGGTACGAGAGGCGCTGCAAAAGGCAGGCCGCGAGGATCTGATCGGCTACTCGGCAGAATGCTTAGTGCGCCCCGTAGGCGGCGGCGCGGCATCGCGCGGCACAAAGCCCGGTAATAAGGTACAGGGTGGTAAGCCCACACAGGGCAAAAAGCCCGGAGCCAAGACAGTAGCAAAACCCACAAAGCCTGCGGCGAAATCCGGCACAGCACCTTCAGCAAAGCAGGAAAAGAAAAAGCCGACCTACAAAGCCGGCTGGGCAAAGCCCAAGAAAAAGAAATAATTGAAACGGCTCGGCATTTCGCCGAGCCGTTTTGAATTTTGCATTCTGAATTTAATTTTGAATGATCACGTCATACAGCGTATACTTGACGGGCGAATCGCCGCGGTTGCTGTAAACCAGCTCACCGCTCGCGTCCGTGATCTCAATATAGCACTCGCCACCCTCGCCGTACTCGGCAAACATGGTGTGACCGTCAACAAGCGTACCCTGCACGGGCGCGATGTTGTCCGCGCTTTGTCCGTTGACGTACACGGTCAGGGTTCTGGGGAGCACGGTCAGCTTGGCGGTGTTGACCGTCAGATCGCAAATTTCCGTGATATCGCGGCCGTTTTGGTCGTATACGCGCACGTCAAGCATCTCAACGTCCTTACTACCCGTGACCACAAGTCCCTCGCCAAACGTCACGCTCACCGAAAATTTCTCAGGCAAGCCCTGCGTCCAGAAATCGTCCTTTTCACAATTCTTTTCGGTGCCGTCGTAGGTAAAGGTCTTTTCGTAGGCCGTCACGATCACATCCAAGGATACCTCCAGCGTGCCGTATTCGTACACGATCGTCAGCTCCTGACCCGCCTCGTTGTACGCGCGTGCCACGAAGGTGTTCTCGCTCTCGCCAACCTCGGTCTGTGAGCCCTTAAAGGTGACCTCCAGGAAAAATCCCTCGGGCAGCTCGTAAGGCTCGAGCTTGGGGCAGGTCAGCTTTTCACCGTCGTACGTCTTGGACGCGCTCTCGGAGCGCAGCACAAGCTCATAGTCGGCGGCATTTTCCAGCACACTCAGCGTGCCGTATTGCTTGGTAATCGCAAAGCGATCGGTGACGTCCTCGCCATCCTCGGCGAAAATGTACACCTCAAAGGTATTCTCGCTCTCGCCGGGCTCAACTCTCTCGCCCGTAAAGACAACCTCCAGGCTATACCCCTCGGGCAGCTTGTAGTCCGAAAGCTCGTGGCAGACAAGCGGTGTGCCGTCATAGATCTTAAGCGCATCGCCCGAGGTCAGCGTCAGCTTGATCTGATCCCAGACCTCCAGCGTGCCATAGGTCTTGACCACGTTGCAAAGCCCGGTGACGTCATTGCCCTCGGCATCGTAAACAATCACATCAAAGGTGTTCTGGCTCTTGCCTACCTCGGTCTGCGAGCCTGTAAAGACCACTTCAATGGTAAATCCGCCCTTGATCGTGTACTTTTTAAGCTCGTGGCAGACAAGTGCCTGTCCGTTATAGTGGCGCGATGCGCTTTCGGAGGTCAGCTTGATGTACTTTTTGTAAATGGTGACCGTGCACGTGCTCGTAGTGATCTCATAATTGGAGGTCACGTCCTCGCCGTTTCGGTCGTAAACCGCGTACTCGGTAAAGCGCAGCGTATAGGCGCCGTCGGCTGCGGGTGTTTCGGGAGCTGTGTACTCCACGTAATGTCCGGGGGCAAGCCCCATGGGCTCGTACCCTGCCTGCTCTGCATCCACACCGTAGCCGTCAAATTCCTTGGAATAACGGTCGGGCAGGTACAGCGTCAAGGTTGCGGGCAGCACCGTAACCGACAAATTCTCGCCGTCGGTTGTAATATTGTAGCAATCGGTCACGTCCTCACCGCTTGCATTATAGACGCGGGGAGAGGCAAAGGTGGGACTTTGCTTGACTCCGATATCGGGGGTATCCACCCCGACCTCGAGCACGATACTCTCACCGTGCACAAGACCCTCGTAGCTCAGCTGCGACTGCGGCACGGTCAGAATGGTGCGGCCGTTGTAGATCGGCTCTGTATGACCGACCGTGACGGACAAGTCTCTGGGCGTGACTTTCAGCGTGCCCAGCGTGCTCTCGTCGTAAATAAACTCATAATTGCCCGTGACCTCGCGACCGTCTCTGTCCGCGATGATCAGCGTCACTCTGTTTTCCTTGACGCCTACGCGCGTCAGAGAGGCGGCGTTGACGCCCTTGACACGATGCCCCTCAAGCAACTCGGTCAGGCAGGCATATTCCCTGTTCTGCAAGGGCAAACCGTCGTATACCTTCTCTGCGTCAAACGACTGCATATACAAGGGATAGGGGTTGGCGATCTCCAGCGTGCCTTCAATGACCGTAAACTCATACCGGTAGCTGACGTCGTTGCCGTCCTCGTCCAGCACGCGGATGCTTGCAAGCGCATTTTTCCATTGGCCGACGTCGCTGACACCGTCTGCATACTTGTACGTCACGTATAAGGTATGACCCTCGAGCATCTTGCCCTTGGTTCGCTCATAATACGGCGCGGAAATCACCTTTCCGTCATACATTTCCTTATATTCGCTTCCCGTTTCCAAGGTGATTTCGATGGGGCGGACGCTAAGCGTGCCGTAAACGAAGGAAATTTCATAATAATCGGTCACGTCGCGGCCGCCCTCATCGCGGATGCGCAGCGACTCCAGGGTATTGGACACCGAGCCGATCTCGTAAAGTCCCTCGGCATGCGTGAACACGCCCAGAACCTCGTGACCCTCGATCAAGCCCGAGCCACCCACCGTGATTTGGGTGCTGACGGCAGGGAGATCCTCGTATTTGACAGTCTTACTGCCCGTAGATACCGTGATCTTACGTCTGATGATCTCCAGCTCACCGTCGGTATAGGTAATTTCGTAATTCTTGCTGACGTCGCGTCCGCGCGCGTCTATGACGCCGCATCCTGTGACGCGCATGGGGTGCATACCAAGCTCGATGCCGTCCGATTCTACGGCCAGCTGCACCTTCTGCCCCGGAACAAGACCCTGTGCATACTTGGTTGCATCGCACGTGCCCGAGTACGGCTTTGCGGTATACTCACCCTGCACCACGGGTGCACCGATATGCAGCGTTGCCTGCTTGATGGTATAGCGTCCGGGCGAAATAGTGATCATATAATTGAGGGTCACGTCCTTACCCGTGGCGGTATACACCTTGGGCGCAACCTTATCGTTTCGGTGCGTGCCCACGTCGGTGACGTAATCGGAATTGACCGCGCCGCCCAGCACGTGTCCGGGGATCAGATTGCCCGATATCAGCGTCATTTGCGTGGCGTTGTCCATAGGTTTGCCGTCATACACCTTATTTCCGCTCGACGAGCGCACCGAGATCGACACAGGCGTGACGGTCAGCTTGCCCTGTGTGATCTTGACGTCAAAGTTTGCCGTAACGTCGCGTCCGCGCGCGTCGGTAATGACGATGTTGGTAAATCCGACGGGGCAAGTGCCTGCATCGGTCTGCGAGCCGCTCAGCACATAGGATACCTGATAGCCGCCTGCTCCCCATTCTATCCCCACGCCGTCATGCGGCAGATCTGCCGCCGAGAGCGGCGTGCCGTCATATTGCTTGGATGCGCTCGGAGCAGAGAGCGAGAGCCCGATGCCCTCGATCTTGATGGTGTTGCCCTCGAATTGGAATATGTAATTCTGCGTTCTGTCCGCTCCGCTGCCGTCGTTCAGCACCACCGACATATATTCCTCGGGAATGGTATAGGTATAAGAGCCGACGTCCACGGGCGCAGACACCACCTGCCCATTTTTTGTATACACGATGGCGTCCATGACGCTCGGTGAAAATCTGACCACGTGCCCCTTGCCCTCGTAATTTTCGATCAGCTGGTTATATCCATCCGGCCAAGGAGCGGTGACCTCCCTGCCGTTATATTGCGTGGTGATGGGATCAAAGGAAACGGTCACGGTGCGCTTGGCAACCGTCAATTTTCCTTCTCCCGCAAGGCTTACGGCATACCAATCGGTGGCGTCCACCGCCTTGCCAAGGTCTTCCTTGTGCATGATGCGGTACTGCACGCTGTAGGTGCTCTCGCCCGCGTTTGTCTGCGAGCCTTGCGTGCCGATGATCTCAATATAGTCGTCACCAAGCAGCGCGCCGCCCACCACGTTGAACAGCGTGTCCGCGCTGTACGCGCCGGGATCCAAAGGCGATGCGTCGTAGGTCTTGAACAAGGGCTCAAGCTCCAGGCGCAGAGGCGCGCCTTTTTCTACGGTCAGCGTGCCGTAAGTCACCTTAAAATCATAATTCTTGGTCACGTTTTTGCCGTCCGAGGACATGATTGTGTAATCCACGCGGTTGACGCAGCTGCCCGGCTCTGTCTGCGTTGCGGCATTTGAGGGAGAGAGCTTATGCCCGTGTGCAAGGCTGCCCTCTATCACCGCATAATCCGTCCAGCTTTGCGCCTTGCCGTTATATACAAGATTATGGCTGTCGCCCGTGCGCACGTACAGCGTGCGGGGCTTGACGGTCAAAGAGCCGAAGTCGTACGTAATATCATAGTTTTTGGTCTCGTCCTGGTTGCCCCACATGATCTGCACCTGCACCTTGTTGTCCACGGGGCGGCTTGTGACGTCGGTCACGCCCGTTTTGACGCTGTGCACAAGCTTGATGTACTGCCCCGAGGAAAGCGTGCCGCTCTCGATGCGGTACTCGCTTGTGTGCTGCATGATGCCGCTATATTCCAGCGTCACGTCGGGCGTGGAGATGCGCAAGGGTCTCTTTTCGATGATGATCTTGCAAACGTCTACCTTAAGGTTATAATATGAAGTGCGATCCTGCCCCGACTGCGAGAACACCTTGACTCGCGCGGTATTGTTGTATCGGCCTGCATCGCTTTGGTTGTTGGTGGCCACGACGCTCAGCGTATCACCAAGCAGCAAAGAGCCCGAGGTCTGGAAATAATGCGAGGTGCTGCCGCCAAGGCCGTCGTATACCTTGATAATATCCACAGGTCTGCCGTTTTGCAGCTCGTTTGCCACGACGACCGTCAGATCTCTTTTCTTGACCTTGATGGTGCCTCCCCCACCCGAGAGCGAATATCCCGAGGTGACGTCATTGCCCTTGCGGTCACGGATGACCACAGATGAAGGATCAATGACCAGCGTCATGCCGCCGCTGCCGTCGTATTCATAAGAAGACGCGGCTGCCACGTCCACCGTGTGCCCTTTTGCCAGCTGCGACGAGGAGATCTCCCAATGCTTGCCGTATTCGGGTGCATCGCCGTACGGCACAGATGCGCCAAACTTTGAGCTTGGCGTCAGCCTGACCTCGCGGCGGTACAGCGTGATTTCGCTCTCCTCGCTGTAAATCTTTTTGCCCAAAAATCCCTTCCGGATGACCGCGCGCACGCGGTAGCTCCCCGGGGTTGCGGGCTGCTCGGCCGACCACTCCGCGCTCCCCACACGTGCATATTCGCACTCGTACGTGCCAAACAGCACAAAGCAATCATACTTTGGCTTATCGCCAAACGCAACGTAATCCTGCTGCAAAGAAAGCTCTCCAAAGTAAATTCCGCGCAGCGAGAGATAGCCAAGTAGTGCAACCACTGCCACGATCAGCAAAACGATTGCGCACTTGACGCATATTTTGAATATTCTGGCCGCGGGGAGATATCCTCTGACCTTTTTCTCATATGCCTCGTACATCATGATTTTTCTCCGGAGTATTTTTGTTTTCTTTTAAGGTGCCAGTACACTCAACGTGCCCGGCAGAATGGTAATCTGATAATTTGCGGTCACGTCGCGACCGTAGCTGTCAATGATATGAATGTTGGTCACCATGCTCTCGCCGGTGCCTACGTTGGTCTGGCTGCCCGTCATGGTATACGCGTCAAACGCCTGGCCCTCGACAAGCGCGCCCTTGACAAGCTCGTATCCGTCCGCACGCAAGGGACGACCGTCATACGTCTTTTGTGCGCTGTTTGTCTGCAGCGTCAGCGCAACGGGTCGAATGCGCAAAACGCCTGCCGAGACGCGCACGTCGTATTGGTCGGAGATATCCCGACCGTCCGCGTCCAGAATGTGCCAATCGGGCATATTGGAGATGCTGCCGACGCCCTCAAGAGAAGGCAGGGTGTAAGTCAGCACGTGTCCGCGCGCGTAAAGCGCCTCGGCGTCATACTCGATCTCGGTGCTCTGCAGCGGGATCGCGTCATAGGTTTTGGAAAGGCTTTCTGTGCTCACCGACAGCTCGTACAAATACACCTTCAGCATGCCGCTTACGCACTTGATATCGAAATTGTGCGTCACGTCCACACCGTCAGCGTCGGTCACGACCACGTTTTCGACAATATTCTCGCTCTGCCCCACCTCGGTCTGCGTACCCGTAACGCTTGCGCTGACCGTGTAAGTACCCGAAAAGTCTGCATTTCTGAAGGAATAGGTAAAGGTCTGTGCCGTCAGCGCCTGACCGTCATATACCTTTTTGCCCGAGGCCGCCACAACGCTCAGCGTCGGCTTTCTGACCTCGATGACGCCGTCATGGCGCACGATATTGTACTGTGCGGTCACGTCCTTGCCGCTCTCATCCTCAATTCTGACCTTGCCGATCACCGACGCGCTCTGCCCTGCCTCGGTCTGCGAGCCGCTGACCTCGATATAGGCGATCTCGTGCCCCTCTTGCAGGCTGCCGCTCGTAATCACCACGTGCTCAGCGCGCACGGTGTAAGGAAGGCCGTTATAGTAGCCGATCAGCTTGACCGGCGTCAGCTCCAGCGCGTCAGCGGGCGTATCGCTGCTCGCCCCCGGTGTGGGATCGATTCTGACCCAACCAAGTCCCGGGATAAAGATCTCGACCCAGGCGTGCGCATCCGCACCCTTGACCTCGGTCCACGTGCCGCCGATCGCATCCACGCTGTAGCCCACCACGTAACGCGCGGGAATGCCCAGCGTGCGGTAAAGAAGCGTTGCCGCGCTTGCAAAGTGGCGGCACACGCCGCTTTTCGACTCGGTTAAGAAGTAAACCACCTCGTCCTTGCCCGCGGGGCAATCAGGATAATCTAAGTCATATACGGCTGCCGAGCGCACAAATTCCGCCACATCCTCAATGATCGATAAGCGGTTTGCCTCAAGGCCGTTCTTCTTGGCGATTTGTTCAAGAGCCTCGCGAGTGGATGCGGGCACGGACAAATACTGCGCGTACACAAACTCGGCATACGCCTGCAGATCCTTGTCCTCAATTCCCGCTGCCGCATAGCGCAAGGCATCGGTATAGGAGTACTCCCAGCTATACGCCTCGAGTGCGTACGCCATGGTAAAGGGCGCGGTGACCACGTCGTTGACAGCACCTGCAGTACCCTGGGCGGTATAATCGGGAAGCAGATACTGGCTTCCGTAAATTTCAATATCATAGGTCACAGCCACTTTGCCATATGCGGCCAGCGCGCGACCCGTGCTGTACAGCATGTTATACGGTGCCGACGGATAGGCCATGGCCTCGCCCCAGCCCCAGCTGCCCGAGCTCTCGCGGTAAGCATACTCACCGTAGCTCTTCCAGCGCAGATAGACCTTGCCGCTCTTGTCCGCGCGCACGCGGGCAGCGGTGGCATCCTGATTCTGCACGTCGTTATCAAGACTGCCGTCATCCGAGATCTCGCCGCCCGTGGAAGGCGAGGATGCATAGACCTCCAAGATGCCGAACACGTATGCAATATCGTAGCGATGGGTCACGTCCTCGCCCGTCGCCTCGTCGATAATGATAACCGAGAAGGTGTTATCCGAAAAGCCGATTTCGGTTTGCGAGCCTGTAAAGAGCGGTGAGATCACGTGCCCCTCTTCAAGCACGCCTGCCGTGACGGCATACTGCTCGCAAATCAGGGGCTCGCCCGTATAAGGTGCGGATTTTGAGCCCGAGGAGATGGTCAGCTTTTCCATCTGATCGCGATCAATGCCGTGCACCAAAGAGATCTCATAATTGTACGTGACGTCCTCGGGGCCGATCAAGGGATCGTAAATCTCACCCTGCTCGGCAAGGATACGCACGTCGTACAGCATAAATTCCACCGTGCCCTCGGCATTCTTGATGGCATCCACGCGCGCGCTGAGGTTATGGCCCTCGATAAGCGAGCCCTTGGTAATATAATATTTGCCCTCGGGGAGTGTGTCGCCCGTATGATTCTTAATGGCGGGGCTTGCCGAGAGCTCAATGGGTCGTGGCTTGATCTCCAGCGTACCCACGCGCACGGTCACGTCGTAATAAGAGGAAACGTCGCCGCCCGTGGTGCCGTCCGAATACTTGTTGCGCACGTATACGGTCACGTTATTGGTCACGGTACCCACGTCGGTGATGCTGATGGGGAAATTGACGTCCAAGTAATGATTGTCCATCACTTCCCCGTCCACCGTGTAGGACTCGTAGCGCAACGGTGTGCCGTCATAGAACTTGGACGCACCGTAAGAGGTCACGGTAATGGGGCGCTTTAGCACGGTCAGCGTGCCGTAAATGTACGAAATCGAGAAATTGGCGTCAGCTGCGCCCATTTTGTTGCGAATGCTGACCGCGAAGGTATTCTTGGACGCGCCGGGCTCAACCTGCTTGCCCGTGAACTTGGCATCCAGCGTGTATCCATCGGGGAGCTTGCCCGTCACGATCTGCCAATCCTCATTGGTCAGCTGACCACCGTCGTAAATCTTTTGCGCGTCCTCGGATTTGAGCACCAGCTTGCAGGGCGTCACGGTCAGCTTACCCGGGCGGGTTTCCAGCTTGTAGTGATTGGTCACGTCCGCACCGATCGCGTCCACGATCTTGATGCGCACCGCGTTTTCCATGCTGCCAACGTTTGTCAGCGCGGCGTCATACTCGGCCTCGATCTTGTGCCCCTTTTGAAGCTTGCCGCTCTTGATCGTATATTCGTGGCACACAAGCTCCTCGCCGTCAAATTCCTTGTACGCGCTGCCTGCCACCACGACAAGCTCAGAGGATCTTGTATCGATCACGCCCGTGACGATCAGGCCCATATAAATTGCCAGC
>CAZCRV010000059.1:0-10497 GCA_964501175.1 uncultured Clostridium sp. | reverse complement strand
CATAGCAAAAGGCTGAGCCATTCGCTTCCTAAAAAGCTTTTGACTCAGCCCCTTTCTTTTTATTCGACAGTCACGCCCGTGATCAGAACGATCGGGCAAAGGCTTTCGGGTTGGCTATTGGGCACAATGGCAAAGATGACGTCCACGGTCTGTCCCGCATACGCCTCAAGATCGGCGCATACGCCCGAGGGGGTACCCTCACCGCCCTGGAACACGATCTTATCGGGATGCTCCATGACGTCGTACGTGCCCGAGAAGAAGCCGTTGCCCGCGTTGGCAATGCCGCTTCCCTCGGTCAGCGTGCCGAACGAGGAACGATTGTACAGCGAGCATTCCTGCCAGGTCTTGCCGCCGTCCGCCGACCACATATAGGTATTGATGCCGCCGCGTGCCACGGCCCAGCCGGCGATTGCCAGCTTGCCGTTATCCACGGTGGAGGCATTGTATTCAATGATATCCAAGCCCTTATCCGAGCTGCTGCCGCGCGAATTATACGGGCCGTCGCCGTCGCCTGCACCGTTGATAAAGTCAATGAACGCGGTAAAGCGAACGTCCGAAACGCTGTAACCGCTCGAAGCGTCCACACAGGTCTCAAAGGTGGGAGGCGGGGTGGGAGTTCCCTGCTCGGTTCCATCTTCAGGCTTTTGCTCTGCTCCGGGCCAACCGCCAAAATCGTTCTCACAAACCATCTTGAAGGTGCGACTCTCTGCGCTGTCCATATTGAACGCAAACGCATAAGAGTACGTGCCGTTGCGATCATAATATACGGCATAACCGTCGTAATAGTGCGCGTATCCTTGGCTGTCAGGGGTCTTGGAGGAGTTGACGGTCAGCTCTACCCACTCACCGTTCACCTTTTCATAAATGACGGGGGCGGTCAGCTTTTCAAAGCCGTACACGCGCACGACCTTATTGTTCGAGCCGCCGGAAATGGTAAACTCGGCGCTCTTGCCGTTGCTTGACTTGACCGAAGGCACGTAAACGCTGTCCACGGCCTCGCCATCCTGCACGGTCAGCTTGACGCCGTTCACACAAGTATTCTCGCGAATTGCCTGCATGTTGGAATCATCGGTGGAGGTATAGAAGCCCCAGGGAGAAATAATCAGACAAAGCTTCATTGTGTCGCCCTTCTTGAGCGTGACATCTGCAAGATCCAGCGAGAGGCTGTACTTGGAATTCTTGCCGACCACGACAAAGCCCGCGTCACACTTCTGCCCGCCAACCGTCATTTCGGAATCGTAGACCACCACGCCCAGGTTGACGTTGTTCTTTTCCCAATCCGCAGCAGTTGCCTCCAGGTCGTAGAGCGCTACGTAGGGGAATTGATCGCCCAGCTTGATCACCTCGGGGGTGGCAGACGCGTTGACCGCTCCCTGCACGGCCTTGTTGTTCTGATCGAGATAGCCGATCTTGGTATATGCACCCGCATAGCCCTCAAAGGAGTAGAACGAGAAATCCTTGGCAAAATCGGCAATGCTGATATCCTCGAGCACCTCGTAGTTGATCTCGTAGTAAGCGCGCAGCTCGTCGGTCTCAGGCAGCTCTACGTGATTGTATGAGACCTTAATCTTGCCGTCGTCTGAGATATAATCCATCTTGACGTCGGTATAAACGGGGCCGGAGGAAATGATATCATTATGGTAGTTTTCGGTTGCTACGTGGTTGCCCTCGGCATCCGTGTACTGCAGGAAATACTGGAATCCGCCATGGGTATGCTGGGGCTGATTGCTGTAACCCTGACCCTTGGGCAACTCAAACCAATAAGGCATGGACATGGAGCGGAAGTCGGGCAGCGTCCAGAGGTCACGCGCACCGTACAAGGGGCTGATGCAGCTGGTCTCTGTCGTGCCCAGCGAGAGGTGATAGTAAGGCCAGAAATACTGAATGGAGGACAGCTGCTTTAAGGGGATCTGACCCCAGTTCATGTACAGGTTGAGCACGGTCAGCTCAACCGTCTCCCCTGCCTTGAGCGAAATGGGGAAATAGGTTTCCGAATACGAGGTGTCACCGGGATCAAAGATCGGCTCCTCATTCTCACCCGTGAAGTTCTTGCAGATCATAACGGGAATGGGCAAAAGCATATCGTTCTTGCCGAGAATCAGCGCATTTTCACCGCAGCCGCTTGTGGTAGTGGTATATACGTAAATATTGCGGTCGCTCTCTTCTGCGGTGATCGAAACGTCGGCAGTATAGTGGCGATTCTGCTCCGAGAAGAAGGGATCGTTGAAGCCTGTGCCGCCAATGCTGTAGCGGTACGCGCCTCTGAGCGCGTCATATCCGAGATACGCAGCACCCTCTATGTTCTGCAAGGGATTGCGCTCAAACTCAGCCTCGGTCAAAAAGGCGTCGAATCTATGGCTTTCGTCGGTATACAGTCGGTACCCCATATAGAAATCGTCCGCGGTGGAGTCAGGGTTGGCACGCAGCTCGCCGCCCTCGGGTCTTGCACTCTGCGTCACGGTATAAGTGCCGTCCGCAAGCGTAACCTCCAGCTTTCCGCTGGTTTCGTGCGGCAAGAGGATAAAGCCGAGGATGCCCGCATCCTTGACGTCAAAGCCCACGTACTCGCAGCTTGCAAAGTCCACGCCATCAAGAGAATCGTGCGTACCGTTCTTATCCTTGACGATCAGCTTATCCACGCTGTCTGCGGGAATATTGGTAATCATGCCAAGGCTTGCAATGCCGGTCACCTTTTCGGTAGCCACAAAGTGCAGCACCTGGTTCATTTTGTCCGAATAGGTATGGAAGGTTCTGTCCAGCAGCACGGCAGGCGCAGAGGTATCCAGCGCAACCGCCTTGATCTCCTTGATCGACACCGCGTCACCGGGGTTACCGATATCAAAGCGCAGTGAGGTCACCTGATCCTTGTAGTCCGGCGTGCCGGTCAGCATAACGGTATACGTATGCCACTCACCGTCCGGCTGCAGCTCAAAGCGCACCTGCTGCTCGGCGTTGTGTCCGCTGCGGCCACCTGCGATAAAGTAAAGATACCCTTCGGTTGCGGTGGCCTTGGCCGTAAATTGCACGGCGTTGTATTGGTCCGCTTCAAAATAAAGACCCTTTTTGTTGGTGCTGGAAACCGTATAAACGTATGGGTCGGAGCCGTCTGCTACGTACGAGATCACGCCGTCCGATACGCTGAAATCGGTAACCTGGTTCTTTTTGATATTGGCCTTAGAGATCGAAAAAGCCATTTCGTCGGTCACCGCAGAGCCGCCCATGAAGTTCTGACCCATGATGTGCGCATCATAGTAATAGTAGCTCATGCGGTAAAGGTTTGTATGCGGCGCGGCTGTGGACTCGGAGGCAAGATAAGTCTTGCCGTCCTCCATGGTCATAAAGACGTCCATGGTGTTCTCTACGTACTTCTGCCCTGCCGCATTGGTCAGAGACGTGACAAGCATGGGATTCGTAGAGGAAATATTATAGTCCAAGCGCATATTTTGGTTTTCAATGCGGTAGCCCTGTCTTGTGGCAGTCGTATAATACGCCTGCACGCCGTCAGCCAAGCGGTTGGCCTGCATAATGGTGCCGGCATAAGGTCCCGTGATGACCGGCTCTACATACCCGGGATCGTCGACTCCGGGCTCACTTCCCTGTTCGGGATCGCTGCCCGCTTCGGGATCCGAGTCCGTGCCGGGTGTGGTCTTATCCGTCTCGCCGCCCTTTTTGGAGCAGGCGGTCATGCACGTGCCCATCAGCAACGTAAAAGATAAAATCAAAAGCAGAATTCGTGTAAATCTCATAAACCAATTTCCTTTCCGATAGGATATTTATATTGTACAGGATTTTCCTTCCCGTGTCAATGCGCAAATTCGCTCTTTTTGTTCGTTATGCAAAATACTTTACACAAGTCTGCGCTTTTCCCCTTGCAAATTGCTCAATGTTTATGTATAACGAATACAGTATGTGCACATGAAAGGACGATTTTTATGCCTTTTTCAAGAAAAAAATGCACTTAACTCCGCTTCTTCAGCTTTGTTAAGTGCATCTTCTTTTTTGACCACTAAATTAACTTAATGACATTGCCCCACGGGGCCTTTTTCTTTATAAAAGCCCTTTTAGCACAGGGATCAAGGCCTTGGCCATAGAGAGAAATCCCAGGTCGGTCGGGTGGCAGGTATCCACCGTACCCTCGTTGCCCGCCCAGGCCATCAGCTCGCGGCCGTCGATCAAATACACGTTGTTGTCGCCCCTTGCAAGAGCATTTTCATAGGTGGCTTTGATGATCTCGAGTCGCGCAAGCTCCTCCTCGCTCAGATACAGCTTTGGGCGCGACATCATGACCACGGGCAACCCGGGATGCCGCTCGCGGATTTCCAAAAACATGCGCTCGTGCGTATTTTTCAAGTGCTCCACGCTCGGCGCATTGTGGTCGTAATCATAGACGAATAGCGACATATCAAGCGACCCGATATACTTCGCCATCTCCTCCTCTGCCCTTGCGTTGCCCGAAAAGCCGAGGTTGAGATAATCCGCATCAATCTCACGCGACACAAAGCCCTGGTAAGAGGTTCCCGGGCGCGACGCGCATCCGCCCTGCGTGATGGACGAGCCGTAATACACGATCGGCTTTCGGATCTGGTACGGCGCGGGCTGCTCGATCACAGCACCGTCCGCAAGCCCGATATACAGCTTGTCCACATTGCTGTAAAGCGGAAAATGGATGGTGATATCCCGCATCGCGGAGCATCCGAAATCCACGACTCCCTCGTATCCGTCCGCAACGTCAAACGGCGGGGATAAAGGTCGCTGCGTAGCGATCCCCGATATACATATCAAAGCCCGCCGAGCCGCAAAGCGCGAAGTGCGGCATCTTGCCCACGCCCGACATCTTGGCATGGATGGCTACGTAGGGCGAGTCGGTGCGAAAGCGCACTCTGCCGCCCGCGGTGTGCGTATGCAGGGCATACACGCCCTCGCTGACGCTTCTTGCTACCTGCTCGGGCATTCTTCGGAACTTGCCGTTCTCGTAAAACACGCCGTAAATCTTAAAAGGCGCGCAAATTGCCAAATGAAAGCGAAGGTCGCTTTTGCCGATGTTGGTTTTGACCTCGAAATTGCGATCGATCTGTCCGATACCCTTCATAAAGCACCTCTTACTTTTCGCGAACGGGCAGCACCAAATCGCACCGCTCGCGCGTCTCGGTTTTCTCAAAATACCTGTTCTCAAGCGGGATCCATTCGTCAAAGAACCGCTTTGCCATCGCAGGCGCATTGCGCGCAAGAATACGCTTTTTCTGCAGATCGGGGTCAATATCCAAGAACACAGGCAAGTCGCAATAACGGCCGAACGCGGGGTGCATGGAATAGACCCCTTCAATCACGGTCAGCTTACCCGGCATCACAATCTGCAGCTCGCCAAGCGTCTGCGTCGCGCAATCAAAGCACCTGTACTGCACGCGCTCGTACTGCGCAAGCGGCTGCAGAATCTCCTTAGCAAACCGCTCTCTGTCCACATTGCCGCCAATCTCGGCAAGGCGCGCAGCCGTGCGCTGCTCGGGGCGCAGAAAAAAATCATCCATGTGGAAAACGGTACAAGAATACACCTCTTGCAGCACGTCCGCCAGCGTGCTCTTGCCGCTCGCGCTGCCGCCCTCAATGGCTACGACGACCGACTCCTTGTCGACCATCTGATCGATCGCTGCAAGCAGCGGCAGATATTTTACAAAACGGTTGGCAATCACACGGTATGCGGGGCGATAGACTTCACGGAACGCATCCGAATGGTGCACCGCGGGATATCCCGCATCGCGCCAGGCGGCAAGAAATCGGTCAAATTCCGCGCCGTCAAGCGGCAAAGTGCCTTCGGCAATCATGTTCTTAGCCACTTTCAATTTCTCTTCAAGCAGCTCCCTGCCGTCAACCTCTTTATTGGCCGACAGGTAAAACAGTCTTGCCAGCGTGCTTGGCGCAAGTCCCCCATTCAGGCAAGACAGATTCACGCGGCTGTACGCCCCGTCCAAGGGTTCTGTGCGCGGTGCAGCGGTCCTGTCCACGCGCGCGTATTCTTGCTCAATATACGCAAGCGCCGCACTCTCGTTTGACACCATGTGCTCGCAGCCACACGCGCCGTGGAACAGGAATTTACATACGTCCTGCACTCCAAGCTGCGGATAGGCCAGGAAATGCTCCTTTAATAACGTTTCGGTTTGATGCATACCTTCTTATTCATCAATATACGAAACCAGCTGCAGATTTCTGATCTCCATGGTGTGATAGAACGTTCCAATGGTTTCCCAACCCACGTTCATGCCGCCGATATACAGCTCGGAAAGCGAATCCACGGTGAAATACCCGTCCGCCGTGCCCTTTTTCAGCATATCCTTCAGATAGGGCGCAAGGTCGATCTCCACGTGCACCCACTCGCCGTCAAGGTCGGGCTCTTGATCCTTGTACAGCGTTCTGCCGCTGTTTCTGTATACGTATTTGGAGCCTATCGAATAGATCATGGCGCCCGAGGAATCCGCCTTACCGCCGTCGTAGCCAATATAGTGATTGGTTCTGTCGCTGCGGTTATCAAACAACTGCACACCAAACCAACAGAAATCGTGGGAATCGGTGCCCTTGACGTAAAAATACATCAAAAACTGTGCTGCACGTGTCCAGTCACCGTCAATCGGGGTCTCCAAGAATTCAAGCAGACGAATGTCCATGGAAAGCACCAGGCGGTCTGCGTCGCAGATCAGAAAATCCATATCCTTAGAAGACTCCAGGGACTGCGCAAAATTATCCTGCTCGATCAGAAAATGCGGCCAGTAATCCCCTTGTACCGCAGGCTTTCCGTGATAATACAGGCTTGTGTCAAGCTCAATGGTCATCACGTTTGTCTCGGGATCATATCCGAAGCTTCTGCCCATGCCGTCCGTGAGCACGGTCGGATCGCTCTCGATGCGGTTTTCCACAAAGCAAGGCCCCGAATCCCATTGTACAAGTCTCCAGACGGGATCATTCGCTTCATCGCCGTAAAAATCATGCTCAGCCAAAACCGAAAATACGTCTCCGTTTGCGTGGTCCTTTTGAGAGATCAGCTGTATGCCGTCCTTGAAAGTAAGATCGGGAATGATCTGCATCTCTTTTTTCTCCTCCTTGGGCTGGGTCTCTGCGGGCTCGGTCGTCTCTGCTGCCGTGGTGGCTTGCGTCTCGGGCTCTGCGGTCACAGCTCCGCTCGTCTCAGGCTCTTCGGGCAGCGGCGCGGGCGTTTCTTGGTTGCAGGCTGCCAAGGTAGGCAGACACATGGCTGCAATCAGAAGTAAAACGATTAAATTTCTCTTTTTCATACCGTATTTCATCCTTTCTCTCCGGAGGGCGGAGTCAAATCCGTTTCATAACCCGTCGGCAGCCCCATGATCGGGTAACCGTCGTCGGTAAAATCAACCTTCTGAATATTGAAGTAGCGCGCGGCGGGGGTCACGGTCTCGTTATGCTCCTTCATGCCGTGATACGCACACCATATCTCGCTGCCGTCGGGAGAGGCAAAGAAGGACGCGTGCCCCGGGCCGTACAGGCCGTTTCCGTGGACAAGCAAGGGCCTTTCGTGCTTTTTCCAGTTTGCGGCATTGCAAAGAGAGCCGCCCGTATGCTCCAGCACGCCAAGGCAGTAGTGGTCCGACCAGCAGCCGTTTGCCGAGTAAATGATAAAGAGTCGGCCGCCTCGCTCAAGGAAGAACGCGCCCTCTACGATGGCAGAGCCACCCATGTAAGGCTTGACCAGCTCCCAATCCAGCTCTGCGCGGGCAATGGTTGCCACGTTCTTTCCGCAGGTGTAGGGGTTTTCAAGGTCGCAGATATCCAAGACCTGTCCAAAGACGGGGTCAACGCGCGACGAGCAGAGGTATTGCACGCCGTCAGGCGCGGTATATACGGTGGGATCGATCGAAAAGGTGTCGGGGCAAGGCTTGCCGCGGAAAATCCATTCGCCCTCGAAGGGGTCGTACGTCATAAAAGGGTCGGGGGCGTCGTAAGGAGAGACGGGATTTCTGAACATTTTCATATTTTTCCTCTTTCCGGCTATCGCAAAGCTTTTTTTCATTATAACATGGATTTGAGGAGATTGCAATCACTTTTGAGGGAAAATGCGGTGATCGTGTGCGGTTGCTCCTTGTATCGTGCGCATCAGCGGAAAGGGCGCAATGAAATTTTTATTGGGCTTCGTTTTCTGCGGGAGCAAGCCCCCTCCCTACAAAAACAAGCCCCATCGCTATTCGATAGGGGGCGCTGCCATGCCGCAAGCCGCAAACGACCTCGCCTGCACAAGCAACCTCTTGTAGGGACCGGCGTCCTCGACGGTCCGTTTATACAATTGCGTAGGGCGGGGGCTTGCTCCCGCCGCCGTTCGGTGGGGTCGCCGCTCCCTTCGAGTCCTTCGTTCAAAGCCCCTGCCAAAAAGAAGGGGCTGAGTCAAATTTGGGCATAATTTCCAATTCACCGGCAACCTGCACAAAATGATGATAAAAGCCAAGGGCAAACAAAGTGTTTTACCCTTGGCTTTTAGTCTTTTTGCACAATCTGTTCATGATTTGTTAATGCTATGAATCAGCCCCTTTTTTGTCAGAGGGCTATAAAAAAGATATTTTCGCGCTTTTGTGTTAGAGATTTGAACCCTTGTGCTTTGAATGAATTTCATTGTAATTGCATTGTTACCGAATCTGTGTCAAAATCTTTTTTCTTGCATTATTTACCGCCGGCAATCTCTTTTTGACCGTCAGCTTAATGCCAACCTTTTTGCACACGTCGGAAAGGATACCCTTCAAATCCTCATCGCATATAGCGATTTCGGAGGGCTTGCCGTATCGCTCCACGAAATGGTCAAGCACGTTAAAAACGATCCCCGGTTGGTTATGCGACGGCGAGAGCATCTCATTGACGAGAATAAAGCCGTTCTTTGGCTCGACCGCAAGCAACATACGCGGAATTGTTCCTCTGCCGTTATTATCATCGTAAATGACACCAACGTATGACCAATCAAGCTCAACAGAATAATCCGCGCATTTCATGGAGCGAACCTCTCGCATCCAGTCATTTTCTTGCACCGTCACAACCGTATGAGAAATAATATCCGTTGAAATATCAATTTCAAACGGATGCGTATAGTAAAGTTTGTCCTTCGGCTCATACCAGCGCACAAGATTCTTGCCTTTATCGAACTCAGGGTTAAGTCCTTGCTCGTAAATCGCTCGAAGCATCATATGAAAATTTTCAAAAGCGGTTGTCAACAGATCCACATCTTTTTCATCAATCGGAGTGGGCACATACCCGATTTCGTAGCGGTCAAAATGCAACCACGCTCCCTTGCCGCGAGGTTTGAAGCCAAGCTCTTTTATGAGCGCATAGCTTTCTTTGCTCAGATCCTCACGGTCATCCCAAAGACAGATTAAAGCATTTTGCAACATAAATAACGGTTCATGCTTATCATTCTTTTGGGTAAGTCTTACCCTCGCGCGCATATAATTCTCTTCACCGATATAACACGCAATGCCACATTTTTGTGCAGATTCTCCGATAAATGAGAAAAATACGGTTTTGCTTTTATCCTTCCAGATATATGTGAATCTATCGGATTCGCAGAAATCCTCCCATGGCTGCATCACAGCGATCTGTTGCGCGACCTCGTATAAATGAAGCCATTTGTCTTTTAATTTGTTTGTCATGGTCGATCTCCTTGTTCTGTGTTAAAAGATTACTTAAGCCGATAATAACAAGTGTTTTTTCCATTACCCTCACGCTTCAGTTCTCCCTCGGCAACGAGCTTGCGGAGTGCGCCCTCTACCGAGCTGATACTGAGAGACGGACAAAGCTCCATAATGTCCTGTTTCTTGAAGCGACCAACCCTATTCTGCGTTGCTTGTCTCACCATTTCATGGGAGGAGAGCTTGGTTTCTACTAAGGCAAAGCGGTCTTCAAAATCTTTGTATGCAGCGAGGATAGTTCCGAGAATGTATTTGATGAACGGAACGGCATCTGCCTCGCCCTCGTGCCATCCCTTCTGCGCCTGACCCAAGGCATCATAGTACAGATCCTTGTTTTTTGCAATCTTGGCTTCCAGGGAAATATACTTTCCAACGTAAAATCCGTTTCGGTACAAAAGGAGCGTTGTGAGCAGTCGGCTCATTCTGCCGTTGCCGTCATTGAACGGATGGATGCACAGAAAATCGTGTATAAAGGTAGGAATGGCGATCAGCGGCTCAAGCTCCATATTTCCGATCACACGGTTATACTCGTTACAGATAGTTTCAAGTGCCTCCGGCGTTTCAAAGGGATCAATGGGCGTAAAGAGTGTTTCGGTGTGACCGTCGGGGTATGTTGCGCTGATATAATTCTGTACGCTCTTTGTTCTTCCCGCCATCGGGTTGTTCATATGGCTGTAGAGGATTTTATGAAGCTGAAGAATATCATTCGGTGTCAGGGGGATGGCATCAAAGCTCTCATGAATGATATTCAGCACGTCGCGGTATCCGGCAATCTCCTGCTCGTCGCGGTTTCTCGGCGTGGTCTTCT
>CAZCRV010000058.1:0-10525 GCA_964501175.1 uncultured Clostridium sp. | reverse complement strand
TGCTCAATACCTTTTCGGTAAAAAGTATCCGCTTTTTCTTTTCGCAGAGCTAAGTAAGTGACTCCGCCCCATTTGCTTTACTATGATTTTACCAAAATTGCAGCACCTTATCTGCCAGCGTCAGCACAAGTGGCAGCGTGACAAGGCACAGCATGCTGGATACGCCCACGGTTTGAGAGGCGTAGCCGGGGGAGATGTCGTAGGTCTCGGAAAACATGGAAATGATGGACGCCGTGGGCAGAGCCGTGACGGCGGTGGAAAACATGATGATGTCGTGCGAAAAACCGAGCAGCCTGCATATCACGAATACCAAAGCGGGGATCAGGATCAGCTTGAGCAGCGAAAACAGATAGATCTTACCCGAGCAGAATAGCTGCCCCGGGGATCTGGTCGCCAGCAGCGCACCCGTGATCAGCACCGAAATGGGCAGGCACAGAGCAGCAAGCTTTGCAAACAGCATCAGAAACGCGTCGTCAATCACCGTGCCGATCAGCGGGTTGTTCAGCGCAGGATTGCGCAAAAGATACAGCACAACGCCGATAGCGCAAGGGACAGAGCCGAAATTGATCAGCGCTTTTTTTGGCGTCATGCGGATGTCATCTCTCTTGCGACCGAGGATCATAAGCCCCCAGATATACATGAAGATATTGAAGCTGATCAGATAGAACGCACCGTAGAATTTGCCGATGCCACCAAACAGCGCGCCTAAGATGGGAAGTCCGATAAAGCCGCAGTTGGTAAAAATAAGCGAGAACTCGGTGATCTTGCGCTCGTTGAGATCCTTATAGGGGATGCAGAGCGGGAAGGCCAGCAGCGCCATGAGAAAGTGCAAGAAGAAGCCGATTCCCAGGATCAGAAGTCCTTTTTTGAGGTTTTCGGTGGTGTATTCCACGTTGACAAGCGCGTCAATGATCATCATAGGCTGACCGACCTTGATGATCAGCGTGGAGAGTCTTTTGGAGGCTGCATCGTCGATCCAGCCGATCTTGCGGCAGAAAAAGCCGACCACCATCATCAAAAACATGACGATGATGACCACAAGCAGGGAAGTAAAGTCAAATTTCATACACAGAGTCCTTTATTTCAAGCTGTCCAGCTTCTTTTTGATTTCCTGCATATCCGCAAGCATCTCCTCCTTGCGGCGCGGGTCGCGCAAAAGCGCTGCGGGATGGTAGACCGCGGTCATGACAAAGTTCTCCTTTTCAAACCAAACGCCGTGCTCCTTGGAAATCTTGAAGTCGGGCTTGATCAGTCTCATCGCGGCAATTCTGCCAAGGCAAACGATGATCTTGGGCTTGATCAGGCGCACCTGCTCGCGCAGATAATCAATGCAGGCATCCTCCTCTGCGGGCAGAGGATCGCGGTTCTTGGGCGGGCGGCATTTTAAGATGTTGGCAATGTATACGTCCTCACGTGCGATATCCACGGCATAAAGATATTTATCCAGCAGCTGACCGGCTCTGCCCACAAAGGGAGTACCGGAAAGATCCTCCTGCTCACCGGGGGCTTCGCCCACAAAGAGAATGTCCGCCTCGCGGTTTCCCGTGCCGAACACGCAGTTGGTTCTTGTTTTTGCAAGCTCGCACTTCCCACAAGCAGCGCAAGCGTCGTAAAGTTGATCCCAGGTCAATGGTAGCACCTCGCTTTCATGCTACCATTATACCAAATACACGCAAGGATTGCAAGAGTTTGACAAAAATTATAGTTGCGACATGATCTGCACCGCGTTATCCTCGCAGATCAGCATGCCGTACTCGCCAATATAGGTCTGAATGATTCTTGCATTCTCGCGCACGCCGTATTCACCAAGAAAGCAATATTCATCGGGAGAATATAGTGAGGGCGGGGAAAAATCGCGCAGAATCAGATAATAGACCTGCTTTTGGTCCGAGTACAGCGTGCTTTTTCCCGGAAAGCCGACAGAGTGCAGCCGACGGCAGGCGCTGAGCAGATCCTTGAGGTTTGAAAATGAATAAGCACACATGTCAAGTCCATGCCTTTCTGTTGTACGCAGAGCGCGATTTTGCAAAACGGGCGTGCAGCGCGTCGGCGCAGGCAGCTGCTGCGTGTCTGCCTGATCGTTGTGATCCTGTTCGGGCTTTGAGATAAACAGCTCGCAGCCACCGTCCGCACATGGGTACATCTGCACGTAAAGCCGCGTCATATCGCCGTCAAATCCGGTCTGCTCGCGCGCATCCGACAAAAGCCTGCGCAAAACGCGACGCACGTGTGCATCCGCAAAGCTGATCGAGTCGTTATGTAAATCGTAATAGGTCATATCCGAGGAGGTCAGCATGATTTTAAGCTTTGAATCGCTGATTTTGATCAAATCCATATAGAAATCCTTTCGGTGTTACGTTTCTTACTATCATTATAAGCGAAAAGCGCGGCTTTGTGTACCCCTAAAAATATGGTAATTGTCATTGACGCGAGGCGCGCCTTATGGTATAATAGGAATGTTGAATGCAAGGGAGGTGACGGCATGCAATATAACGAGCAAACGGGAGCTGTGGAGCTGGAGCTTGGCGAGCTGTGTGCCGTTGCTTTCGGGCGCAGCAACTATAAGGACGAGGCGGCTGCAGAACACGAAATCGACGCGGTAAATACGCAGAACGGCTCATATTTTGCTGACGTGCAGCTGCAGCATACCTGTCGCTTTGCGGGCGTGCTGGTCAAGGTCAGCGGAAACGCGCAGGGCATAGAGATCGACGGTGATCGCATGATCATCGATCACAGCCGTCGTGCAGCAAAGCTGCCGGATCCCAATGAGATCGTCAGCATTCCCGTGCGCCAGCGTTGCCTTGGTTATTTTTTGGCTGCCGCCAAGCAGCTTGACTGTGTGACGATACGCAGAATTACGGTAACCTCTTCGGGCGAAAGTGCCTGCAGCGAGGTAACCTACACGGCGCAAACGCTGCAGGAGGAATATACCTCCATTCTGTCTCGCGCCATGCCATATATTGAGAATTGCGTTGAGCAAAACCGCGAGGTCAAGCCCCGCGCGGCCACGCTTGCGTTTCCGTATCCCGAGATCCGCAAGGGCCAAGAGGAATTCATGCGCGAGTGCTATCGCGACATCATGCACGGCGGGCGTTTGTTCATCCAGGCACCTACGGGTATCGGCAAGACCATTTCCACCATGTATCCCGCGGTGCGCGCCATGGGAAAAGGGAAATGCGATAAGGTCTTTTATCTGACCGCCAAATCCAGCACACGCCGCGAGGCGTTCGCTGCTGCCAAGCGACTCTTTGACGCGGGCGCACCCTTGCGTACCATTGTGCTTTCCGCTAAGGAGCAGATGTGCCCCGCGGAACATTTTACGCGCCGCACCTGCAAGCACGAATGCCCGCGCAGCCTCTCACACACCAAGGTCATGCAATCCATCTCCGAGCTGCTGACCTTCCAGAACGGCTATACCTCGGCACTCATCCGCCGCGTGGCCGAGAAATACGGCGTGTGTCCTTACGAGCTGTCTCTTGATCTGTCCGAATTTTGCAGTATTATCATTTGTGACTATAATTACGTGTATAACCCTGCCGTCAAGCTGCGCAGATATTTCGTGGAAAATAACGGGAAATACGTACTCCTTGTCGACGAGGCGCATAACCTGACGGATAGAGCGAGAGATATGTTTTCATGCGAGCTTGGCAGTCAAAGCTTTGTCTCCTTGCTCGAGATGCTGCCCGAGGTCGAGCCACTTTATAAGAAGCTCAAGGAGAGCATGGACGTTTTCAAAACGGTCAGACGTTACTGCCATGACGCTATGCAAAAGGGTGCGGACGGCTTGGAATACGGCTATTATTTCTCGCGTGAGCCGCTGGATGAGGTCAACGAGGTTTTGTCGGCTCTTGCGTCAAGCGTCGAGAAATGGCTTAAAAATCACACTTATGACGCACTTTACGATTGCATAGAGACATTTTATTCAGCATTACGCGCATACTGCGCAACGGCGGAGCTTTATGACGGTGGCTTTGTGACCTATCTGACCGTGCAGGGCGACGAGATCACGCTCAAGCAGCTCTGTCTTGACCCCAGCCGTCAATTGGAAGCTTGCCACGATAAGGCAGAATCGGTCATCATGTTCTCGGCCACGCTGACGCCTCCGAGCTATTTTGCGCAAACGCTTGGTGGCGGCAAGCATGCCGTCTCGGTCAATTTCCCGTCTCCTTTCCCGCGCGAAAACCTTTGTGTGGCAGTTGCTGACGGCATCAGCACAAGATACGAGGACAGAGAGAAATCCATCAAAAAGACCGCCTCTTATATTGCTGCGTCTGTTTGCGGCAAGGTAGGAAATTATATGGTGTATTTTCCGTCGTATTCCTACATGGAAAAGGTGGTCGCGGCATTCACCAAACGGTATCCCGACGTGCCCGTATTGGTGCAAAAGCGCGGCATGACGCAGGAGCAAAAGGAGCAATTCTTGGATGCCTTCTGCGCGGATAACCCGGGCATGCTGATCGGCTTTTGCGTACTTGGCGGCTCGTTCTCCGAGGGCGTGGATCTGCCGGGTGGCAGACTGATCGGCAGTGTCATCGTGGGCGTCGGCATCCCGGGGCTTTCGGACGAGCGAAACATCATCCGCGACTATTATGCTGACCAAAACGGCATGGGCTACGAATACGCTTACGTCTACCCGGGCATGAATCACGTGCTGCAGGCGGCGGGGCGCGTCATCCGGACCGACGCAGACCGCGGCATTGTGGTGCTGCTTGACCAAAGATATGCCGAACCGCGCTATACAGAGCTGTTCCCGCCGCATTGGGAAGACGTCCGTTTTGCAAGTGACGCGCAAACTCTTGCAAAAATTATTGCGGAATTTTGGAAAAGCGGACAAAATCACGATAAATTATGCAATAATTCTTGAAAATTATTCAAAATACCTATTGCAAAATCGGAAGCTCCATGGTATAATATGTGAGTTGAATTGAAATAGGAGTTATTTACTGACATGCATTATACAGATATGGGCAAGCAGGCGCTGCTTGCCGAATACCAATCCCTGCAAAAGGAATATGACCGTATCAAGGCAAAGGGCCTTGCCCTTGACCTCTCGAGAGGTAAGCCAAGTGCCGAGCAGCTGGATATGATCGACGGCCTTCTGACCTGTATTGATCGCAGCTCTTGCTTTTCCGAAAACGGCTTTGACTGCCGCAACTACGGCATGCTGGACGGTGTGCCCGAAGCAAAAAAGCTGTTTGGCGATCTGCTCGGCATTCCTGCAAGCAATATTTTCGTAGCAGGCAACTCATCCTTGACCCTGATGTACGATACCATGTGCCGCTGCATGCTGTACGGCACGGCAACCGCGGGCTCGATCCCGTGGTGCAAGCTTGATAAGATCAAGTTTCTGTGTCCGTCTCCCGGCTACGACCGTCATTTTCTGATCAGTGAGAAGATGGGAATCGAAATGATCACCGTTCCCATGCTGGAAACGGGTCCCGATATGGATATGATCGAATCGCTTGTCGCATCCGACGCATCGATCAAGGGCATTTGGTGTAATCCCAAGTATTCCAATCCCGACGGATACATCTATTCCGACGAGACTGTGGAAAGACTTGCAAGCATGAAGACTGCCGCGCCCGATTTCCGTATTTTCTGGGACAATGCCTACGTCATTCACGCGTTGTACGGCCAGGACGATCAGCTGGCGGATATCTTCGCGCTGTGCCGCAAGCACGGAAACGAGGACAGAGTGTTCTACTTTGCATCGACCTCCAAGATCACCTATCCCGGTGCGGGTGTCGCAGTCATGGCTATGTCGGATAACAATCTGGAGCACGCAAAAAAGCTGCTGACCGTGCAGACCATCAGCTACAACAAGATCAATCAGCTGCGTCACGTCAAGTACTTCGGTACGGCCGAGAACGTCAAGGCCATCATGCAAAAGCAGGCAGCCATTCTGCGTCCCCGCTTTGCAATAGTCAAGGAAACGCTGGAGCGCGATCTGGGCGGCAAGGGCATTGCCCGCTGGACAGATCCCAAGGGCGGCTATTTCGTCAGCCTGTACGTCATGCCCGGCACGGCAAAGAGAGCAGGCGAGCTTGCAAAGGAGGCAGGCGTGGTGCTGACCAAGGTTGGTGCTACCTATCCTTACGGCAAGGATCCCGCCGACTCCAATATCCGTATCGCTCCCACTTATCCGTCCATCCCCGAGCTGACCGATGCTATGAACGTGCTGACCGTCTGTGTCAGACTTGCAGCACTTGAAAAGCTGCTGGCAGAATAAAATGAACAGAGAGAATCCCCGCCCGGCGGGGATTCTTATTTTTTATTGACATTGCAAAATATTTCCTGTATAATAAAACCAAAGTGAGGTGATGGTATGGGTAAGAAAGTCACGCAGGCTGCGACCAATCCGTATCCTTTCAGCGATACCAATAAACGCTACTATACATACGACTATTTTCTCAAAAACACTTTTGGCGGCAAGGTTGCCAAGCTGCCCATCGATGCGGGCTTTACCTGTCCGAATATCGACGGCAAATGCGCCCACGGCGGCTGCATTTATTGCTCGGACAAGGGGAGCGGGGATTTTGCGCCGCCACCCGACGTGCCGATCCTTGAGCAGATGGAACGATCCCACGTGCTGATCAGCGGCAAATGGAAGACCGACAAGGTTATCCCATATTTTCAGGCGCACACCAACACCTACGCGCCTCTTGAGACATTGCGCGAAAAATACGAGCAGGCACTCGCATACCCGGGCGTGGTGGGGCTGAACATCGCCACGCGAGCCGATTGCCTTGAGGGCGATGTGGTCGCGTATCTTGCAGAGCTTGCAAGCCGTACCTATCTGACGGTCGAGCTGGGCTTGCAAAGCTCAGACGACCGGACTGCAGCTCTGATCAATCGCGGGCACGACTTTGCTGCATTTGTCGAAGGCTATCGCGCGCTGCGCGAAGCGAACCCCGATATTCATATCTGCATCCATCTGATCATCGGCTTGCCGGGAGAGGACGAGCAGACCATGCTGCAGACCGTGCGCGACGTGGCGACCTTGCATCCCGATCAGGTCAAGCTGCACCTGTTACACGTCATCAAAAACACCGTGATGGCCGATATGTACCAAAACGGTGACTACGAGCCCATGACGCAGTCGGCGTATACCGAAATCGTGGCCAAGGCTCTGGCGCTGCTTCCACCCGACACCGTGATTGTGCGCCTGACGGGTGACGGCGCACCCGACGCGTTGCTCGCGCCCGAATGGAGCAGACGCAAGACCGCCGTGGTCAACGACGTAGATAAAATTCTGTATAAAAACGACCTGTACCAAGGAAAATATTATCAATTGGAGGTAGATCATGTTTCTCAAAGCTAAATGGATCTGGAAGGCAGGGGAGATCCTGTCGGATGAATTTGCGGATTTCGTTGCGGAATTTGACGCAACGGGCGAGGCTTCTTACACGCTGACCGTGGCCGCAGACTCCAATTATACCGTATATCTCAACGGCGAGCTTGCTGCCTTTGGCCAGTACGCCGACTATCCGACCTATAAGGTCTGCGACTGCGTGGACGTCACCAAATTCGTCAAAGCGGGCAAGAACAGACTTGTGGTCGTGGTTTGGTATTACGGCGATGACACGCAGACCTACATTCACGGCAACCCCGGCGTGATCTTTGAGATCCGAGAGCAGGACGCTCCCGTCTGCTACTCCGACGAAAGCACGCTCTCGCGCCTGTCGCGCGACTACGTTTCGCACGTAAGACAGCTGATCTCGGGGCAATTGGGCTATACCTATCATTACGACGCGACCTTTTACGACGGATTTATTGAGCAGGACGTGACCGATGGCTTTGCGAAAAGCGTGCTTATGCCCATGATCTCGACAGATTTTACGCTCCGCCCCATCAAAATGCTGGAGCTTGCTCCAAGAACGCAGGCGCAGCTTTGCCTGCAGGGACTTTTCGATTACATGGAAAAGCAGCACACAAGCCCTGACAAGATGATGCAGCACGCAGCGCTGCGCCATCGCTATCCCGAGCAGATTTCGGATATGCGCGGCTTTTTCGGCTTTGACAAGCCGGTACACTTCAAAACAGAGGACAAGGCGCAGGGCATTTTCTTTGTCGTGGATCTCGGCCAGGAGTGGGCAGGATTTCTTGACTTTGATATCGAAGTGCCGCACGATTGTCAGATCGAGATCGGCTACGGCGAGCACCTGGCCGACGGCAGATGCCGCACGTCCGTGCGCGGTTTCTCGGCGGACTACAGAGCCAAGAAGGGAAGGAACCAATACCTGCACACCTTCCGCCGCTTTGGCTGCAGATACGTGCAGTTCTTTGTCAACGCCACCGAATTCACCGTGCATTACGCGGGTCTGAGACCTACGCTCTATCCCGTCACCGCCAAGAAATTTGAAAAGGGAAATCTGTTGCAGAACACCATCTACGAGGTTTGCGTCAACACGCTGATCCAATGCATGCACGAGCACTACGAGGACTGCCCCTGGAGAGAGCAGGCGCTTTATTGCATGGACTCGCGCAACCAGATGCTGTGCGGCTATTATGCCTTTGGGGAGACGGCCTTCCCGCGCGCCAATCTTAAGCTGATCTCCAAGGGCTTGCGCCCCGACGGCATCCTGTCGATCTGCTATCCCTCGGGGCTTGATTTTCCCATTCCGTCCTTCTCGACCGTGTATTTCATTCAGATGCAGGAGTATATCGAGCACACGGGGGATATTACGCTGGCAGAGGAATGCTATCCCGTGCTGGATACCATCATCCATACCTTTATCGGTAAGCTGCAGAACAACGGCCTGATCGAGAATTTCTACGGCGAGGGCGGATACTGGAATTTCTATGAGTGGAGTCCCGGCATGAACGGACATTTCTTTGAAAAGGTGCGCAGCATGGAGTCTCCCATCAACGCATTCTTCTCGCTGGCGCTGCAGAGTATGGCCAAGATCTGCGATGCGTTGGGCAAAACAAAAGAGGCAGGGGAGTACCGCGCGCTTTCGGGGAGCGTCAATGCTGCTATTGCTAAAGAATTCTACAACCCAGAAAGCAAGCTTTTCGAGTCGTTTGATAACCGCTGCCGAGGCGAATACAGCGTGCTGACCAATTCGCTCTGTATGCTGTGTGGGGCTGCTGATACGGTTGATAAGACCAATATCCTTCGCATCCTTGCAACCAACGGCAAGGACAACTGCGGATACACGGTATATCCCAACACGCTGAGCATGAACTCCTTCCGATTTGACGCGCTGCTTGCATACGACAGGGAAGCGTACACAAAGGTGATCATCGACGAGATCGACCGCGATTATTTCCACATGTTGCGCAATGGCGCGACAACCTTCTGGGAGACTATCATCGGTCTTTCCGACTTTGGTCATGCAGCAAGCCTGTGCCACGGCTGGAGCGCTTTGCCGATCTACTATTACGAAAAACTGCTCTAATGTGAAATTTGAGTGAAGCCGTTTTGTGCAACAATACCAGTAAATGAGGGAATATTTCGTAAAAGTGCCTATTTACGGGATTTGATTTTTGTGCTATAATGATACTGCGCATGTTTGCGACACCAAAACTATTTTTTTAAAGGAGATTTTCACCATGAAAAGATTTCTTTCCGTGCTGTTGGCTTCTCTGATGGTTCTGTCCCTGGCAGCTGCTATGGTAGTTTCTACCTCCGCAGCTCTCGAAGGCGACTGGGCATCCTCCAGAAGCGGCAGTGACTACGAAGACGAAGGCAGCTACTGCCCCGCAGCTGGCTACCACTACGATCCCGTTCTGGGCTTCGTTCTTGATCCCCCCGAATACGCAAACGATACCACTCCCTTCGTTCAGATGCACACCAAGACCCCTCTGGATCTGAAGGCTAACAACGATGGCAACGGCAACTCCGTTTCCGTTAAGGTAAGAGTACTTGAGTACGCTTACGACGGCGGCGAAGGTAAGGACCAGTGGATCGCGTTCACTCTGAACAGCCAGCCCATGTCCACCCCCGGCTCCACCAAGTACGGCGAAGGCCTCTGCATCCTGATCCGTGGCGGCGGCTACGGCTCCGCACAGGTTCAGCCCTTCTACGTAGACGACGTAACCGGCAAGAGCTTCACTGCTGCAGCTTCTTTCCCCTCCGTTGAAGTTCCCATGAACGACCAGGACCAGGAAGAGTACACCTTCACCGTTAAGTATGTTGACGGTGGCTACGTTTACGCTGTAAACGGCACCGAATTCGTTGGTGACGAGACTCTGAACGCTCACTTTGACAGAGTATTCGCTGAAGGCGCATACGTTGGCGTTCTGTGCCAGACCGGCGTTAAGGATACCAAAATTCAGCTGGCTATCACCGAGTGGCAGGGCGATCTCCCCGTAGGTGACGACTCCGCAGATCCCGAAGAGGACCTCCGTGCAAAGGCTCCCATCGCTGACTCCGCAACCATCGAGGCTAACATGCCTGCAGTTCTGTGGGATTCTACCCTCAGAGACGTCAGAAAGATCAACGTAGCCGGCGGTGAATACACCATCAATGAGGACGGTTCCGTTAAGATCACCACTCAGACCGTTTCTCCTTACGTTTCCT
>CAZCRV010000057.1:0-10574 GCA_964501175.1 uncultured Clostridium sp. | reverse complement strand
CAAAAATGAGGAATATTGAGAGCCTTAGTGAAGGCGAAAGAGTAAATGAAATTTATCTGTGCAAATCAAAGCAGACGGCGATGACAAAGGCGGGAAAGCCTTACGATAATGTGGTGCTGCAGGATAAAACAGGAACGCTGGATGCCAAGATCTGGGAGCCGGGTTCAGTAGGGATTGATGATTTTGACGGGATGGATTACATAGCGGTGATGGGAGACATCACCAGCTTCCAGGGAAATCTGCAGATGAATGTGAAGCGTGTCCGCAAGGTAAAAGAGGGAGAGTATGATCCGAAGGATTATCTCCCGGTAAGCGACAGAGATGTGGAGGAGATGTATGCAGAACTCGCAAAGCTGATCGGGTCGGTGGGACAGCCGCATTTGCGCAGATTGCTGGAGAGCTTTTTTGTGGAGGATAAAGATTTCGCCAAGAGGTTTAAATTTCATTCCGCTGCGAAGTCCGTGCATCACGGGTTTGTTGGCGGCTTGCTGGAGCATACATTGTCTGTGGCAAAGCACTGCAGCTATTTTGCTTCTGTTTACCCGATTTTAAACAGGGATCTGCTGGTGGCAGCCGGAATTTTCCATGATATCGTAGGCGAGCGCGCTTGCTTCTGCCCCTACTGCCGCGCCGAGATCGAGAAGCTTGGCCTTGATCCCGAGGATCACGCAAGCTACTACAAGCTGGCAGGCGTGACCTACAAGAAATACTACGAGGGCGTCAATAAAGCGGCGCGCGCCATCAAGCCCGAGGTGCGCATCTTCCACAACCAGGGGCACATCCCCTGCGGCAGACGCGATTTTGCATCGGCCAACACGCACCAGGAGATCGAGAGCCTGCCCACGGGCGGCTGGGGCTACGATCACTTCCCCAAATCTGCCAAATACGCGGCTATGCTGGGCGACGAATACCTGGGCATGACGGGCAAATTCCACACCACCTGGGGCGAATTCGGCGGATTTAAGCACCCGAATGCGCTGAGATACGAGATCGCGCTCTCGCTTGCCAACGGCGCTTGCTGCTCTATCGGCGATCAAATGCACCCCGAGGGTTTCCTTGACGAAGCGACCTACGAGCTGATCGGCATTGCTTATGCCGAGGCTGAAAAGGTAGAGGAATACTGCTACGACGTCCGGACCGTGGCCGATATTGGCGTGCTTTCGATCGAATCCATCATCGGCACGGCGCGCAATCACCCTGCCGACACCGGCTCGGGACGCATGCTGCTGGAGGGCAAATACCTCTATGACGTGCTGGACACCTACTGTGATTTTTCCAAATACAAGCTGCTCATCCTACCCGATGCGGCGGTCATTACGGACGCATCCCTGCTTGCAAAGCTCAAGGACTACGTCGCAGGCGGCGGCAAGCTGCTCTGCTCGGGCACTTCGGGCACGGACGGCACCAAGCCGCTGTTTGACTTTGGCGCAGCGTGGCAAGGCAAGGGGCAACATCAGCCCACCTACCTGCGCCCCACGTTTGAGGCACTCGGCCTGCCCGTGACCAGCTACGTCATGTACAGCCCCAATTACGTGCTGCAGCAAACCGATGCTGACGCGCAGGTGCTGGGATACGCGCGCTACCCCTTCTTTAACCGTGAGCGCGGCTATTTCTGCTCACATCAGCACACGCCCTTTGTCACAGAGGACGCCGCCCCTGCGGTGGTGATCGGCAAGGACGGCGGCTATATTGCCTGGGATATCTTCTCGGAATACGCCGACAAGGGCAGCATTATCCTCAAGGAGATCGTGCTGCGCACCATTGACACCATCCTGGGTGACTCCAAGACGCTGACCACCAATCTGCCCAGCGCAGGCGTTGTGACACTCAACGAGCAGCCAGAATGCACCCGCTACGTATTGCACGCGCTGTACGCCACTCCCGTCAAGCGCGGCAGCGGCATCGAGGTCATCGAGGATCTGGTGCCCATCCTTGACACCACCTTTGAGATCAAGACCAACAAGCAGATCAAGCGCGTCACTGCAGTTCCGCAGAACAAGGAGCTCCCCTTTACCTGCAAGGGCGGCGTTTGCAAATTCACGATTGATAAGTTTACTTGCGCGCAGATTGTGACGTTGGAGTATTGAAATGCAAAATGCAAAATGAAGGTAAGAAAAACCGCTCAAAAGAGCGGTTTTTCATTTTTATTTTTCAAAAACAACCTCATTGACTATTCTAGCAATCTCGGCAATCAAACCGTCGTCAAGCTCCCCAAATGGCATGGGCTCGACCTTCTTGCCGGTCAGCGTTGCCAGCCAGCAAAGCGCGACGGCAAAGCGGCCGTACGTTACCGACATATGGAACGAGTCGCGGCACAGGGATTCTCCCCCATTTGCATAGTCGAACGCGGGAACGGTCTCGCGCAGCGTCTGAATGACCGTGCCTGCGGGAATGACGGTTGCACCGATTGCAAGGCAAGCCTGCGCGGAGGCTGCGCAAAGCGCGTCGTACATTTTGCGCTGGTTGCACTCATAGAGAGGAAAATGCCCGTGCGGAGACCCCCACTCATACGCCCAGGTGCGCTGGAAATACAGATCCGCACCCGGCTGCTTTTCCCGTACGTATGCGGCAAGATCATTCAAGTAGGGCTGATAGGTCTCGTACTGCCCCGAAAAGCCGCTGACCTGCTGCAGCGTGACGGCGTCAAATTGCTCGGACTCCAAAATCTCCTTGATGGTCACAAGCTGCTCTGCCCACGCGCCGCCGTTGACTCCGTAAAGATAGTTTGCGTTGTTTTGCTCCACGTTTTCCCAGTGCGTTTGCAGGCTGCAGCCACCAATGGCCAGATTGACCGTGGTCAGATCGATGCCTCTCTGCTCTGCCAGCATGTGCAGATAAGCCTGCGCGTCCTCGGAAAAGCTGTTGCCGATAGATAAGATTTTCATATTTCACCTCCACGATGGGTTGACTTCAGTATAGCATATTGCGACCCATTTTGCAAGATAATTTCTGATTACAAATCGCTTTGTCAGATATTTCTTTGTAAAACATCTTTTTTAGGTTGACAACATCCTATTATTTGTGTATAATATATGTATCAGGTATGGAGGTGTATGTATGAACATCAATACGAATCAGATCGTTTCGATCTCCGAGGCAAATCAGAACTTTTCGCGTGTCGCCCGCATGGCTGATAAACACGGCGAGCTTTATATTTTCAAGAACAACAAACCGAAATACAAGCTGGTGGACATTGAGCATGACACAAGCATTGAAATGACCGACGATGAAAAGATCGACTTTGTGGCTGCCCGTATTCTCAAGCAATACCGCCAAGCGTTCGAGGAGTTGGCAAAATGATTAAGTTCAGTCAAGAAAAAGTGTTATTGCTACACAAGCTGATCACGGAAGAAACCGGCGGTGATCCGAATGTGCGGGATATTGCGCTGTTAGACAGTGCCTTGGAATCTGCCTTTGCAACCTTTGACGGTCAGGAGTTATACCCTACCAAGCAGGAAAAGGGGGCTCGACTTGGTTATGCGCTGATCTCCAACCATGCATTTGTGGATGGAAACAAACGCATTGGCATGTACGTACTGCTCACGTTTTTGGAGACCAACGGCATCAAAATCCGTCCTTCCAACCAAGAGGTTGCCCGCGTCGGTCTTGCTGTGGCTGCAGGCGAGATGAAATATCCTGAGCTGCTGGAATGGATACTGGAAAATGAATCATAAAGAAAAGACGATATCAAGGCCACAAGGTCTACGATATCGTCTTTTCTTTATTCACTTTTACATCGCATAACTCTTATCGATCTGCTTGAGCTCGTTGAAGGTATCAATCTCCACGATGTCCGAGAAGGAGCACTCGCGCACGCGGACGTCGTAGGAGTCAATGCAATAGTCCAACGCGACCTGATCCCAATAGCGTTCCTTGCCGCCGGGGGTGTTATACACGCGCTCAATGTCCTTTTCGAGCTTTGCACCGTCCTCGGCATCCCAGTAGGAAATGCCGTACATGTGGAAGCAATCGGTGCCGCCGCAGGCCATTTTCTTGATCACGCCCTGCGCGCCCGTGGTAAAGCACCAGTCCTCGGTGCGCTCGGTGGGCACGCCCAGATAGTTGGTCTCATACTGGTATTTGGTGATCAGCTTGGGGTTAAATAAAAGCAGATCTGACTCAAACACGTAGGCATTTCTGAACAGGTGACGCGCGCAGTACGCGGACGAGATATTGTTGGTCTCGTTATACACAGGGTTTTCGATAAAGGTGATGGTGGGATACTTCTTGAGCAGCTGGTCAAATTGCTCGGACAGGTACCCGCGCACCAAATAAATCTCGTCAATACCCACAGATACCACCGCATCCAGCAAGGAATCGATGATTCTCTTGCCCTTGACGCGCACTAAGGGCTTGGGAGTGTTGAGTGTGATGGGCACAAGACGCGAGCCAAAGCCCGCAGCCATGAAAATGGCGCGCTTGACGCGATAGGGCTCAAGAGCTGCGATACCTGCCTCGGTGATCACACCGTCCCGAATCATTCCCTGCTCGCACAGCTCTGCCACCAGCTTATTGACAGTTCCCACCGAAAGGCCCGAAGCGGCTGCAAGCTCACGCTGCGATTTGCTCTTTCGATCGGCCTCTAAGGTCACCAGGATTGAAAATTGTTTTTTTGTAAGCTTCATAATTCACTCCAAATATTTATTTGCGGCGTGCAGCAAACGCTTTGATTTGCTCGATCGCGATCTTGACTGCAACATTGACTGCAAGAATGAGAATGGACACTACGGCCACGTACTCGTTGTTGTGCTCGTTGAACTGGCTGATCATCAGTGAGATGGGCTTATTCTGCGTGTTGGCCAAGAAGGACACGGCAGAAATGGTCATCATGCTGTTGACAAACAAGTAAGAGAACATTTCGGCTAAGGTTCCCACGCTCTGCGGCAAAAACACGCGCAAAAGCATGCGCACGCGTCCGATGCCCAGCGTTTGTCCGACGGCTTCAAGGTTCTGATTCATCTTGCCAAAGCTGTTATACATCATCAGATAGGGCGAGGAGATAAAGTGGGCGGTGTTGACCATGACTAAAATGACCAGCGTACCGTAAAGCGGTGTTGACGCGAAAGTCATGACGTAAGAAATACCAAGCACCATACCCGGGATTGCCATTGAGCTGATAGCCAAAAGGTGCAATCCGCGCGAGAGCGGAGAGCGCATACGGGCGGACAGATAAGCCGTGATAAATCCGAGTGTCACGCCCACGCTTGCTGTGATCAGCGCGATCAGCAAGGAGTTGACAAGGTAAGTTGCTCCCTGCCCCTTGAAGATATAGGCGAAGTTTTCCGCGGTCAGCGAAAGATCAATGGGATAACGCTTGACCAGCGATAAAAATGCAAACACTGCAATGGGCAGCAGCGCAAACAGCGACATAAGCGTGCAGAACGCATACGCCAACACCTTGGAGAGGGGCTTTGTGCTCCCTTCACGCGATTTTTTGACAAATGAGCCCTGGCCACGCTCCTTGCCGAGCAAGTCGACCACAAACGCGACGATAGCGGGCACCAGCAAAATGACGCCGTACACAGCACCGCGGCCGAACTTCTGCTGATCAATGGCCGCCTGGTACATCAGCGTAGAGACCGTGTAATTATCCGTGCCCGATACCATGAGCGGTACACCATAGTCGGTCACGATCATAGCAAAGGTGGAGAATGCGGCTGCAATCAGTGGCTTTCTCAGATACGGCAGCGAGATGCGCAAGAACGTGCGGGTCTTTCCAAGCCCCAGCACCTCTGCTGCTTCATAGACCGACATATCCTCGTAGCGAAGCACGTCGGCAAGCATGATATACGCCACGGGAAGCGCGTACATCACAGAGCCCAGCACGATACCCGTGCCGCCGTAAATATCAAACGTCCAACCAATCGTGTTTTTGAGAATACCGTTCTGCCCGAACAGGATCAAAAGTCCCATACCGTGCGAGATCGAGGGGATCAGCATGGGCAGAATCAGAATAATATTCAAGAATTTTTTTCCCTTGATATCCACGCGCACGGTGCAAAGTGCCAAGAGATACGCAAGCACCACCACGATCAGCGTGGCGATGGTGGTATAGCACAGTGAGTTCCACAAGGCACTGCCAAAATTCGGGCCGTTGACAACGTCGCTAATATCCGCGGGCGTGATCTGCACGAACATGGCAAGAATGGGCAGCACTACCACACAAAACAGCACAGCAGCCACCAAGGATTTGACCGCCCACACGCCCTGCGGGCGTTTTTTTACCGTAGCCGTCATACGCTCTTCCCCAACGCTTGGTTGAGCGAATCTATCTTGGTTTGCAGATTGTCCACCACAAAGCTCTTGACGTAATCGTTGGCGGGTGCGCCCACGATCTCGGCAGGCGTGCCGATCTGACTGATTTTAGCGGTTTCCATGACCATAATGCGGTCGGACATGGCAAACGCCTCTTCCTGGTCGTGCGTGATATAGATCATGGTCGTACCAAACTTGGCTTGGATATCCTTGATCACGGTACGCAGTTGCAATCTTGTCGCCACGTCCAAAGCAGACGCGGGCTCGTCAAACAGCATAATATCGGGGGTTAAGATCAGCGTGCGCGCAATGGCCACGCGCTGCATCTGTCCGCCCGAGAGGGAGGCGGGATATTTCTTGGCATAATCGGCAATGCCCAGCTCCGAGAGCAGCTCCATGGAGCGCGCGGTAATCTCGGCCTTGGTCGCGCTCTTTTCGCGCTTGGCCTTAATCCACGCGGCATAAGTCACGTTTTCAAGCACGGTCATGTTCTCAAACAGCGCGTAATTCTGAAATACAATGCCCAGCGAGCGCTTTGCGGGCGGCGCGTTTGTGATGTCCTTGCCATCTAACAGCAATTTCCCGCTATCGGGCTGTAAAAGCCCTGCGATAATGCGAAGCAGCGTGGTCTTGCCGCAGCCCGAGGGACCGAGAATGGAAAGGAACTCCCCTTCCATCACGTCCACGCTGACATTGTCCAGCGCGACCGCCTTGTTGTTTTTATATTGTTTACAAATGTTTTGGATAGAAAGCTTGCAATTGCTCATGATCAATGCGTCCATTTCGAAAGCAGATATTCTTTGTAGGCAGAAGCGTCCTCTATCTGCATGTCTGCGTATTTGATGTCAGTCGGAAAATGCTCGACCGTATAATCTTTATCCTTGAAGATTTTTTCCGGGAAGAAATTGGCACATATCTCCTCGGTCAGCGTAGTGGACAGGAAAGCAAACACCTCTCTGACGCATTCACGATCCTGCTTGCCCTCAATAATGGTCTGACCGTACAGTGCATACGGAGAGCCTTCCTCAAAGAACATAATCTCCAACGGATTCCCCTCACCGATCTTTGTCGCTGCATTGGGAGTAACGCCCAGACCAATGGCTGCTTCACCCAGCACCAACGAGTTGACGGGACCCGAGCCGGATGAAGTAAAGCTGAGCACGTTCTCAGACAAGGCGTCAAAGTAATCCAGCGCCTCCTGCTCACCCCAAGCGTTGACCAATGACAAAAGGAACATGTATCCCGTGCCGGACGATGCGGGGTTGGGCATCGAGATCTGGTTCTTATACTGCGGGTCAAGCAGGTCTTGATAAGAGGTAGGCTTGTCCAGATCAAGCTCAGCAAGACGCTGCGTATTGATAATAATACAACCACCGTTACGCATGGCGGGCGCATAATACTTACTCTGCACCGTATCCTCTGCGTATACACTCCAATCGACCAGATCGGTCAGATCTGCCAGTACACCCTGCGCTGCCAGCCGCTCGGCGTAGGCATACTCCAGATCGTGCGAAATATCGCACTCGGCGTTTTTGCCTGCTGCCTGCAGGGTGGCTGCATGGTTGCCGCTGGTCTTGTATTCAATGATCACGTTATACTGTGGGAACTGCTCGTTCATGCGCTTTTGCATGTATGCGATACGGTAATCCTCTGCTGAGGAATAGATAATTACAGTCTCCTTAGCGGCGCCACAACTGAACAGAGACAGGGTGGACACGGCGAATATTGCGCTCACTATCACAAGGGCAAAACTTCTTTTGAACTTCATAGCCTTTCCTTTCATCGGAAAAATGTTCAATTTTCCGATCCGCATAATTTTTTTGAACAGAGAAGTCAAAATTTCAAATGAAAAATCAGCAAATTGTGCCTTCTGTTCAGTAACAGAAGGCAAATTTGCATTTTTGAACGGAATTATTCCTTATTTTCCTCAGTGTTGATGACAAGCTCGTCCTCAACCTCTTTGTTGGCGTTTTCGTCTATGTGCAGCGTTGCTGCAACCTTTTTCTTTGCCTTGCGCCACATGATGACTGCGGTTGCACCGACAGCAATGGCGATCGCGCTGATCGAGGTAATAACGATCGTAACGCTCGAGGGATCGATATATGCAATGGTTACGGGAATCATGATACTTTCTCCTTTATGTTCGGATGTACCATCATTGTATCATACATTGCCCGCTCTGTCAAGACCTTTTGCGCTTTTCTACCAAAGAGTTTAGCAGGTAGTTGGCACCAATCTCGCCTGCCTTGCCCTGATTGTAAATATGATTTTCCAACACCTTGGCAATCTTCTTCTCGTATTCGTCAGCTCTTGCAAACAGATCCTTTGCAACGGTGCGGCACTCGGACACCTTGTCCTTATCCACCGAAACGCCCACCTCATCACGCAGCGTGATCTCAACGGGAGTCAATTCGATCCTTTCCCAGTTTGGATTCATGCACTTGATCTTGGTATTGATAAACATGGCGGGACGCAGCGTTGCAAAGCAATATTCCAGCGCAATGCCCGACCAGTCGGTAATCAGCATGTCCGCAGAGTAGATCGAGCGGTTGACCGTAAAGTCAAGCTCAAACGAAAGACCTTCGCCAACCAGGTGCTGATACTTGTCCACGATCGCCTGCATGCGCGCGCCGTAACGCTTGACGTACTCGGGGTGCGGACGCACGGTCAGATGATATTCGTCACAGTAAAGTGCTCTGATCAGGTCGTCGATGACAGAGTCCAGCAGGTTATCCTCCTGCCAGGAGGGCGCAATCAAAATCTCCTTGCGCTCGCGCGGCACATGGTTGGCTCTTTCAGCCTTCCCTGCCTCGATCAGCTTATCCGCAAGCGGATAGCCAAATTCCACAAGCTTCTTCTCAGGCAGGCCGTACACGCGCTCGGTGGCTCTGACCTCGTCTTTGACGTGAGGGCCGACGCAGAAAATGGTGTCAAACGCGTCAAGCGCTCCCTCGCGGAAGCCCATGTGCACGCTCATCATGTCGTGCGGTACGTACACGTACTCCATATCTTTTTTCATGATCGAGCGCTTGATATAGTACTTATCAAGATCGGGCGTGGTCATAACCATAATGTCCGCCTCGCAGCGCATCATCAAGGGGATCATCTTTTTAAGTCCAATATAGTAAGGCTTGATGCGCGGCTGCTTTTCGGCCAAAGCGAAGATCGCGTCGTCGGGGTCGTTGGTCACGTAGTGAATGGTGATGTTGGATTTTCGGAGCAGCTGCTCGATAATCGCTTCAAAGTACTTGTAAAATCCGCTCTTTTCGGAGTAGATGACCAGGTGCTTGTTGACGATCTTGAAAAATCTCTTATAGTCCTTCTTTTCTCTTGCGCGGTTGATCTTATAGTTGGGATCCTTTTTCTTGTCCTCCAGCGCCTCCACCTCGGCAAGTGCCTTGCGGCTCTTTTCGAGTGCTTCGTAATCCACGTGCTTTTTGGGATTGATCAGCGCGTTGAGCGCGTACATCTGCAGAATTGAGAACACGTTGCTGGCCACCCAGTACCAGGCAATGCCCGCAGGCACGCCAAGACCAAGATACAGAGAAATACCGACAGACAGAATGGTCATGCCATGCTGAGAAAGCTTGCCCTGCTCATGCTGCAGTACGTTGGAAAGGTTCTGCGTCCAGCACATCAGCCAGGCAGAAAGGCCTGCGATGATCGGCATAAGAATATAAATGCCCCAGGCCTTTGTGGGAATGACCGAAAGATTAAAGCCAAGGAAGTTGCCCTTGAATGCACGAACGGCATCCAGGTTGACGCCCTCAAAAACGTAATCTGCATTTTGCTTGATCAGCTCGATCAGCTGCAGCTGATAAGAGGATTCCTCGACGTTAAGGCCCCAATGCTCTGCCATGGCGGCAATGGCTGCGGGATCAATGGCAAACAGATAATCAAGCGGGTGATAAATGATCTGCACCACGCCCAAAAGCAGCAAGATCTGCGCGGCAAGCGGGATCAGCGAGAGCATGGGATGGTAATTGTGCTTTTTATAAAGTTCGGCCTGCTTGTCCGCAATGGTATCGGCATCCCCGTAGTGGTTGACCTTGAGCATATTCAGCTCGGGCTGTATCTTGACCATCTGAATGGAGTTTTTATGGATCCAGATCGAAAGCGGCAACAGCACCAGCTTTGTCGCAAGCGTAAACAGGATGATGGCCACGCCGTAGTTGCCTACCAGCTGCCAGCAAAGTTTCATCAGGTATCCCAACGGGATACAGATATAATACAGAATTGCGTCCATAAATTACTCCTTAGCCGCACGGGAGCCGAACCAAGTTGGTTTTGACGTGCAGATTTTCCCGATCCCTTCATCT
>CAZCRV010000056.1:0-10801 GCA_964501175.1 uncultured Clostridium sp. | reverse complement strand
GACACCATCTCCAAGCAGTACGATCAGACCTTCAAGCTGATCTTCCAGGAGATCTACGACGCGGATTATAAGGAAAGGTTTGAGGAGCTGGGCATTGAGTACTTCTATACCTTGATCGACGACGCGGTTGCACGCGTCATCCGCTCCAGGGGCGGCTTTATCTGGGCTTGCAAGAACTACGACGGTGACGTCATGAGCGACATGGTGTCCACCGCGTTCGGCTCGCTTGCCATGATGACCTCGGTTCTCGTCGCACCCGACGGTACCACCGAATACGAGGCGGCACACGGCACGGTCACCCGCCACTACTACCGTTATCTCAAGGGCGAGACCACCTCGACCAATCCCATGGCCACCATTTTTGCGTGGTCGGGTGCTCTGCGCAAGAGAGGCCAGCTGGACGGCCTTGACGACCTGGTTGACTATGCCGATAAGCTCGAAGCTGCCTGCCTTCAGACCTTGAACGACGGCATTATGACCAAGGATCTGGTCGGCCTTGTCGTGCCCGGTACACAAGTAACGTCGGTCAATTCCCTGGAGTTCCTCAAAGCGATCAGAGAGAGACTGGAAAAGGCGTTAGTGTAAATAAATTTTTCGTAGGGGCGAACTATGTTCGCCCGCGGGAGACCATAGGTCTTCCCTGTGAACAAACAAAAATCACTCCGCAAAAAATTATTCCCCCCGACAGACGCATCTGTCGGGGGCATCTTTTATTCTGACTCAAATGCGCCAAACAAAACACTCATGATATTTTGATAGCGCGGTGCGAATATTTGCTTGCTTTGATCACTTAAGTCTGCATAATCACCGGCAAAATAATTCTTCAAGTCCGTGATTGAAGTAATATTGGATTTATATGCAAAGTCAAAGCACATCGGGATATTATCAAAGTGGGCAATAATATCGCCGTCTGCTACGCATAATTCCTCAATATTCTCAGCATTAGCACTGCTTCTGTGATGTAATACACAGTTGATTACACGCTCTTTTCTATCAACCGGATATTCAAGGCGTGTCAAAAGCTCATCCGCAATACACTTTCCATTCAAGTGATGTTCTTTTCTTGAGCCTGTTCTTGTCATGAGTGCAATATCATGTAACAACGCACCTAATTCAACTATTTCTTTATCCGCATGGTACTTGTCAGCTAAAATCAATGATTCTTTTACGACAAATTGAACGTGCTGCTCCCAAAAATCATAATGATCGGGAGCACTATCAGAATATTGTTTATTCATCTCGAAAACATATTCTTTTACTTTTGTAATAATATCCATTCTTTCTCTCCGTTTTTTACTCCGAGTTTCATCCTAAAGCATGTATCCCACTTTGTGTCATCCTGAGCGGAGTATGAAAGCCCGACATATCGCTCTGTTTTGCGAATACGTTTAGTCGGGATTTCATACGAAGTCGAAGTTTTGCATAATGGAGTTGCAAAGCAACGAAATGGAGCAAAACCGACGAGGAAAATCGCAAAGCGATTTTACGAGGAAGGGATCTCTTAAGAGTTTCTCAATGTTTGCTTAGCCAAAGTAACTTTATGCCGGCAGCTCATTACAAACCGTTCAGAGATCCCGCTGCGCGCTTTTGCTCCGTTTCATTTCGCAGCTCGCTGCGAAATCTCCACTCTGCAAAAGTTCGACTCCGTTTCGTCGCGTTGCGACTCAACTCCGCTCAGGATGACACTCGGGGGATGGGCGCGTTGCGGGAGGGCGGGCGATTCGTTGGCGTCCTCGTAGGCGCGCAGAATTTGCGCGGGATCTCGTTTCATGGATAGTACCTCCCTAATAATATTTCTGCTTTTATTGTATCATTTTCCATTTTGTATGTCAAGAATAATCGTCATGCATACTTGTCACAAATGAAGAAAACCGCTCTTGCGAGCGGTTTTCAACCTTAATTCTGCATTCTGCATTTTGCATTCTGCATTTATTCTTGATCGGGCTTTGCCGAGTGGCACTTGCCTGCCATGGCACAGGATTCGCAGCCGCAGCCGCACGTAGAGGATTTTCCCTTTTTCTTATTGCGTACCATCATAGCAATCACAAACACCACCATGGCAAGTACAGCCAAGCCGACCAGAATGGTGCCGATATTGGCAATCAACCAAACTATCATAGCTTACCTCGATTTTACTTGAATTTCTTTGCCTTTGCAGCATACTTGTTGGGGCGTAGGAGAAAATACAGACCGACGGCCAGTACAATCAATGCCGCGATCAGGCCCACAACGTTCAAGCTGCCCGTAAAGGCGGAGCCGATCTGGTAGATCAGCAGAGAGACGGCGTATGCGAACAGGCACTGATAGGAAATTGCAAATGCAGTCCACTTTGCGCTGTTCATTTCTCTTCTGATCGCACCCATTGCAGCAAAGCAAGGAGCGCAGAGCAGATTGAAGATCAAGAAGGAGAAGCCCGCAAGCTGCGTCATGCCGACAAAGTCAAGCACGCCGAATACCGCAACGACCTCTTCCTTTGCAACCAGGCCCATAAAGGTTGCCACGGTTGCTTCGATAGAGCCAAAGCCTAAGGGGATAAAGATCCACTTGAACGCATTGCCCACGATACCGAGGAGGCTGTTTGCCATATCCATTGCGGGATCAAACAGGAACTTGCCGTCCACAAAGCCGAAGGACGAGCCCGCCCAGATGATGATGGCGGACAAGAGAATCACTGTGCCTGCCTTCTTGACAAACGACCAGGTTCTCTCCCAAACGCTGTGCCAGATATTGCTGACCGTAGGCCAATGGTATGCGGGAAGCTCCATGACGAAGGGAGAGGTCTCTCCGCTGAACAGCTTGGTCTTTTTCAGGATGATACCCGAAACAATGACGGCTGCAATGCCGATAAAGTATGCAAGGGGTGCGATCCACCAAGCACCGCCAAACAAAGATCCTGCGATCATGGCGATGATGGGCAGCTTTGCGCCGCAAGGGATAAAGGTGGTGGTAATGACCGTCATGCGGCGGTCCTTTTCGTTTTCAATGGTACGCGAGGCCATGATACCGGGTACGCCGCAGCCCGTGCCGATCAGCATGGGGATAAACGACTTGCCCGAAAGGCCGAAGCGACGGAAAATTCTGTCAAGCACAAATGCGATACGTGCCATGTAGCCGCAAGCCTCTAAGAACGCAAGCAGGATGAACAGCACGACCATCTGAGGCACAAAACCCAGCACCGCGCCAACGCCGCCCACGATGCCGTCCAGCACCAGCGCCTGCAGCCAATCAACACAGCCAATGGCGTTAAGTCCCTGCTCGACAAGCACGGGAATGCCGGGAACCATCACGCGATAGTCACCGATCGCGGGTACGTTTTCAAGAATTGCATCCGCGTCAGCAGTAATGTCGTAGCCTGCCTCCAAGAGCGCATCGTTATAAGAGCCGTAAGCCTCTTCGAATGCACCGAGGTCACCCTCCTGTACTGCGCCCAGGATCTCGTCCGCGCCCACAACGCCTGCCTCGTGCGCCTGCTCCAGCACGGGAGTCATGACCGCGTGCTCAAGCAGATTCTCCTCTGCGTAGGAGTCAACTGCATTATTGTACTTCTGCGCACCGATGATCGGCACCGCCCACTCGTCGCCAAACAGGCCGTCGTTGGTAAAGTCGGTCACCCACGCACCGACCGTGGATACCGAGATATAGTACACAAGGAACATGATGACCACAAAGATAGGCAAGGCCAGCACACGGTTGGTGACCACCTTGTCGATCTTGTCGGATACGGTCATGCGGCTTGTGTTCTTTTTCTTGTAGCAACCCGAAAGCAGAATTGCTATGTAATTGTAACGCTCGTTGGCGATGATGCTCTCGGATTCGTCGTCCAGCTCCTGTTCAGCCATCACGATATCGTGCTCAATATGTGCCACCTTTTCCGCGGGCATAGCAAGCTGCTCCAGCACCATGCGGTCGCGCTCAAAGATCTTGATGGCGTACCATCTCTGCTGATCCTCGGGCATGCCATGCACCGCCGCCTCCTCGATATGTGCGATCGCGTGCTCAACGGCACCCGAGAAATTATGAGAGGGAGCGGGAGCCTTGGTGCCCGCTGAGGCAATTGCCACCTCTGCAGCCTCGTCAATGCCTGTTCCCTTCAGTGCGGAAATTTCAACCACGGGACATCCAAGCTTTTTGGAAAGCAGGTTGATATCCAGATGGTCGCCGTTCTTGCGCACCACGTCGATCATGTTGATGGTGACCACGACCGGGATTCCAAGCTCAACAAGCTGGGTGGTCAGATACAGGTTACGCTCCAAGTTCGAGCCGTCCACGATGTTGAGAATGACGTCGGGACGCTCACCGACCAGGTAGTTTCTTGCAACCACCTCTTCGGGAGTATAGGGAGAAAGAGAATAAATACCGGGCAGGTCGGTTAAGATCACGTTTTCGTGCCTTTTGATCTTACCTTCCTTCTTTTCCACGGTGACGCCGGGCCAGTTACCAACAAACTGATTGGAGCCCGTCAGCGCATTAAACAGAGTCGTCTTACCCGAGTTAGGGTTACCTGCAAGAGCGATTCTGATTTTGCTTTGTTCCATGTTAAGTTACCTTCCATTTCTCGGTTAGTCCTCGCTAACCTGCTTCGTAAAAAAAATATTTCGGGGTTAGCCTTCAACCTCGATCAGTTCGGCATCAGCCTTACGTAAGGACAGCTCGTATCCGCGCACGTTGAGCTCCAGCGGGTCTCCCAGCGGCGCTACCTTACGCACGTAGATCTCTACGCCCTTTGTAATACCCATGTCCATGATACGGCGCTTGAGCGCGCCCTCGCCGTGTAGCTTGACCACCTTTGCGGTGTATCCAACCTTGACGTCTCGCAACGTTTTCATTTCGTTCCCCTTTCTCCGGAATACGAAAACTGCTTTATTTTCAAAGCAATTTTGCAAGTTAGCCTGCGCTAACTGTAACAATTATATCCCCTTTTGCACAATTTGTCAATATACTACAAATAATTTTTTTAAAATTCAGAAAAATATCGCATGAACCACAAACGAAACGCCCGATTTTTATGCATTTTGCACATGATGAAAAAGACTTGATTTTTGGTCTTGCTTATGGTATAATAGTAAAAAGAAATCAAAAGGAGGGATAGCCGTGAGCAAAATTCAGGAATCGGGCGAGATGTATCTCGAAAACATCCTTGTGCTGCGCGACAAAATGGAGCACGTGCGTGCCATCGATATCGTCAATTACACGGGCTATTCCAAGCCCAGCATCAGCCGCGCCATGGGGCTTCTCAAGGAGGACGGCATGATCGAGGTGGATGCGCTTGGGCACATTACGCTGACCGCCGAGGGTGAGGCGCGTGCGCAGAACGTCTACCTGCGACATAAAACTCTGACCGCGTTCTTCTGCTCTATCGGCATTGACGAGGAAACCGCCTCGGCCGACGCGTGCAAGATCGAGCACATCATCAGCGAGCAGAGTATGATCAAGATCAGGGAGTATTTGGAGAGTAAAGAATAAGAGCATCCCCGTGGGGCTGCGAAATTAGCGGAACCAATCACAAAAGCAAGGCTGCTTCGGTAAGGGTAGCCTTGTTTTATTGGTATAAACAATAAGTTGTTGCAGGAAAGATGGAGGAGCAAGCCCCTCCCCTACCGCTCGATATTTCAGTTTCATAAACCTTTTAGCAAGGATTTCTGAACCGTCTGTCGGTAGGGGAGGGGCTTGCTCCTCCTCTTGCCTGCATTTTGCTAAATAAAAACAAAGAACTGTACCGAAACGATACAGTTCTTTTGAATTTTTCCGCTAAATCTACATCCCTTTGAGCTGCTCTTACTCTTATTAGGAAACAATGCTGATGATAATATCTCCTGTATCTGTGGTAATCTCGCAGATGCCGCCCGTGGTGCTGCGAGGCACTTCCACGCGGCCCGTATTGGTTTCGGTATAAATGATCTTGGGAGTAAGGAGGGTTCCCCTTACATCACCCGTATCGGTTTCGATCTTGATCTCTGCTGCATCACATCCGTCAAGCGCTACGTCACCCGTATCGGTATCGATATCCATCTTACCCGTAGCCACAACGTCGGCAAGCTTTGCTTTGCCCGTGTTGGTCTCGACAAAAACGTCTACTGCGCGGCAGCCGGTCAGCTCGGCATTACCGGTGCTTGTTTTCACGTTCATCGTGCTCTTGGCTATCGCATCTGTCACAATCGCCTTGCCCGTTTTTGTTTCCACCTTGATGCTTTGCGCCTCTGCACCATTGATCTCTGCTCTGCCCGTATCCGTTTCCACCGAAAGCGTGCCATCCATGCTCACGTTCCTGATCTGAACAAATCCCGTGTCCGTCTCAACGCTCATGCTATGCACAACGCCCGCTTCCCATTTCACCATGCCCGTATTCAGGCTAATCTGAACGCTTGCAAACGAGAAGTCCGATGGGGTGTGGACAGTACCGGTATTACTCTTAATCTGCAAGGATTCATATGCAGTTTTGGGCAGATATACGACCATATTCTGTCGCTCCGTGTTGAAAATACCAATATTGTGATACCATTTGCGCGCATCGTTGGTTGTGATTTTGAGCGTGCCCTCCTGTACGGAAACGCTGTAGGTCACGTGCTCGCTCTCCATGCATTCGATCTTGCACGTCCCATCGATAGAAGTCCGTAATTCGATGCTTGATTCAATCGTTTGGATCGAAATATCCGAAATATCCCCTGCGACCTCATGCGTCACGGGCTCGTATTTCTGCGTTTGCAGCGCGCCGAAATCCCAAGCGGCTGCGCTCATTGCACCCGCGAAAAGTCCCGCGCCCACAAGCACCAAAGCACCTGCGATAATCAAGCTGATGACAATAGCCTTTTTCATTCCTTATCTCTCCTTCCCCCAAACAGCTTGGCAATGCCGACAAAGGTCATCTTGGTCAGCCAAGCCGCGCCCTTTGTGGCATAAATACAACCGAAAAATGCAAATACTGCAAGTCCTGCGCAAGCAAGTCCCGCGCCAAGCACCGCAACGCCGGCAACCCATTGGCCTGCGATCATACAGCCAAGGCCGGTCAGCGTCAAGCAAATGCCGCAGCCCGCAAGCGCACCGAACAACGCGCCCCAAAGCGTGCCCACCACGCTCCAAAGCACCGCGATCAGAGAGATCACAACGGCAAACGCAGCAATCAGCAACGGCCCCCAAAGCGGAGCACCCAAAATCAGCATCACGATCTGCCAGGCTTCCATGCCCTTTTTGTTTTGCTTTTTGGGAGCTTCCTTTTGCTGCGCAGGCTCTCCAACCTTGACAGGCGTCTGCTCGGGCGCTCTTTGCGGGATCTCGGCAAGAATGCTTGCAATGATCTCGTTTACGTCACCGATCTGCGCGACAGCATCCTCCTCTGAAAGCCCTTCCTCTATGCGATCATCTATCATTTCGCTGTAAAAATTCTGCCGCTCCCGTGCGTCCGATTCTGTCAGGGAGAAAAGGCCGTTTTGCAGCTGGGATAAAAACTCTTGTTTAGTCATGCACGCTATCCTCCTTACTTACAAATTGATACATTACCATGACCTCGCGCCATTCGCTCTTGAATTCCTCAATACGCGCTCTGCCCTTGTCGGTAATATGATAATATTTGCGCAGCCTGCCGCCGTGCTCTGCCGAGCGGACGGTCAGCATTTGCGCGCCTTCCAGTCTTTTGAGAATGGTATAGAGCGTGGATTCCGAAAGTGTGATATACGGTGCCATGTCCTTGATGATTTTATAACCGTAGGACTCCCCGTTTTTGATGGCAGCCAAGACGCAAACGTCCAGCATGCCACGTTTGAGTTGAATATCCATACAATACCCCCTATCATGTAATACATCATATCACGAAGTATTGTATTTGTCAAGGGGGCACAGGAAATTATTGCGAAATAATTGCACCCGGCATACAATATGTTCGAGGTGATGCTATGAAGATGAGTCAATTGTTCGCGCGGTGTCTGGATGCGCCGTACGTGCAGGCGGCAGATGCGGCGAGCTACTGCATAGAAAGAAAGGGCGCGGTGCTGTACATATATCTGCAAGGCTCGGACGGTGCCGAGGACTGGAAAAACAATCTCGACTTCCCTGCCCGACCGTACCATAAAATAGAGCCTGCCACGTGGATGGCGCACCGCGGATTTGTCAAGGTATGGCGTGCAATCGAGCCAAACGTGGCCGCGGCGATTGCCGACCCGCAGCTGCAGAGCGTTGTGACGGTTGGGTATTCGCACGGTGGCGCTTTGGCGGTGCTGTGCCACGAATACGTGTGGTTTCACAGAACCGATCTGCGCCAAAAAATCGAAGGCTACGGCTTTGGCGCGCCGCGCGTGATCTGGGGTGCGCTCTCCCCCGAGGTGCGCGCGCGGTGGGAGAGATTTACGGTGGTGCGCAATCTTGACGACCTTGTCACACATCTGCCGCCCGCAGCCATGGGCTACACCCACGTCGGCAGGCTGCTTGAGATCGGTGCGGCGGGCAGATATTCACGCATCGACGCACACAAAAGCGAGAATATCATGCGCGAACTGCACAGAAAGGATTTATAAAATTAGTTAACACAAAAAAAGCCCATCGGGCTGATGAATTAGCGGCAAAAGCAAAAGTCTATGATAATGGGCTTCTGTTTTTTGATGGGATATTACGCGAAGAAACCGTTCGGATTCGCGCTCTCCCCCCCTGCGCATGGGACAAGCCTGCGCGTATCTTCCCCCCTCCCGGAAGGGGGCTATGAGAGTGGCTATCGCTTTTTGAAATCGTTAACTTGCCTGATAACGGATACTTTTTCGTTAGTTTTAATGCAAAATCGTTCCCCTTGACGGTTAAGTTTTAACATGGGGCATGCCTACCTTCACAGCCCCACTCCGGGAGGGGGGATAAACGCGCGCCGGCCTGCCACAGGCGCAGGGGGGAGAGCGCGAATAGAATGAGTTTCCGACGCTGATGCGGCAACGGAACCCGAAACGATATCTTTTGCATATAAAAAGACAGGAATCTGCTCGAAATCGAACAAATTCCTGCTTTTTTCGCTATTTGCACAGCGCGATGGTTGTGTTCCTTTTTTATTACCCAAAGGGCTTGAATTTATCCTCCTCGCAAAGATCGAGCGCGTCGATGGCGGCCTCAAAGCGGGCGCGTGCGGCATCGAGTGCCTTGGGATGGTGCGCATCAGAGCCGAGGTAGAATTTACACCCCTGCTCTTTTGCAATGCGATAGGGTCGCATGGTATCCGCGCTCTGCGGATCGGTCAAGGACATATTGAGCTCCACGCCCATGCCCGATTTTGCCACGCGGGCAAAAAGCTCGGCATAGTCCGCGTCCGAAATCGCGTTCAGAATATCGTCGCGGCTGCCCTCGCAATTCCTTGCCATCAAACTGCAGGTAAAATGCGCAAGACCGATCTTATGGAACGGCAGATCCATGTCCAAGAGCGCGTGGTTGCGCTGCATATACAGCTCTGCCCTGCGCGAAACTGAGACGTCCTCGGGCGCAATGGTAAAGCCCGTCATATGCAAATGGCCGGTGGGCACGATGATGAATTCAAACGCATCCATCGTCTGATCCGAAATACCGAGCGTCAGAAACCTGTCCACATCGATCTCGCAGCCGAAATGGAACTTGCATGCATCCGACTCGGGCAGCGGCAATATCTGCGACACGTGCGCAAAATTCTGCGCCGCATACCAGCCGCTCGCACCCGGTACGTTTTGGTCCCAATAATGATCCGTCACGCAGATGTGAGAGAGCCCCTCGCGCTCGCCGTATGCAAGCAATGCTGCCGCGGTCTGCTCGGAGTCATTCGAGCAAAGCGAGAGCTGCGAATGCAGATGCAGGTCGTGGTCAATGGTAAATCTGCTCATGGCTTAAGACAGGAAGCGCTTGAGGTTTTCGTATCCTCTTGCAATGGCAGCAAAGCAATCCTCTGCACCCTCGAATTCGATCGAATAATAGCCGTTGTAGCCTGTATTCTTAATGATCTCAATGCACTTGCCCACGTTGCAATCGCCCTCGCCGACAGCCGCACCCGCAAAATAGTTGCAAGCGCGCGTTCTGCCGTATCCGGGCTTGGGCTCGGTGGACTTATACATGTCCTTGGCGTGCACGTGTACGGCGTAAGGCGCGACGCGCGAGACCGCGGTCACGTTGTCCTCGTCCGCGCAGACGAAGTTACCCACATCCACAAGCAGGCCGTAGTTATCGTGTGCCACCGCATTGAACAGCTGCTCAACGCGATAGGAATCCTGCGCGATATAGCCGTGGTTTTCGGTACAGGTGATAATGCCGCATTCTGCGCCGTACTCGGTGATCTTGCGTGCGTTATCCGCAATGGTAGGCAGCATCAATCCAAAGCTGCGGCCGTTGCCCTGCTTGCTCGTTGCGTAGCAAACGTCGTGGCGCATAACCGAGCAGCCAAGCGCGACCGCCACGTCCACCTGCGCCTTCATGCGATCCACCTCGGCTTGATTGGCAGCCTCGGTGTCGTGGTACAAGTTTGCCCCGATGGTGTATGCGTTGATGGTCATGCCCAGCGCATCCGCTCTCTCCTTGAGCTGCTTTGCAAAAGCAAGGCGGTCTGCCTGGGTATCTCCCGGCATGTCTAAAAACTCAATGGCCTCAAAGCCCATTTCGTGTGCCTTGTCAATGGTCTGCTCCAGCGTCAGACGGCCGTCGCGAATGGCCTGATAATAGGAATACGAGCTGACGGAAATTTTCATATACTCACCTTATTTGCCCATAATGCCGGTCAGGTGGTCGATCGCGGTCTGAATGTCGCCTCTGGGATTGTCACCGCACTCGCGCTCGATGGTCAAAAAGCCCTTGTAGCCGATGTCGTCCAGTGCCTGCA
>CAZCRV010000055.1:7448-10951 GCA_964501175.1 uncultured Clostridium sp. | reverse complement strand
CGCCATTGTGGACACCATCCGCCGCCGCGTGGCGGTCGATCGCCCCGCAAGACGCATCCGCGAGGTGCTGGACAGACTTGCCGCAGGCGACTTCAAGGCGCGCATTCCGCAACAGTACGTGCAGATCTCTCCCCCGCCCTTTGGCGAGATCGAGCAGAATATCAACAAGCTCGCCGACGAGCTTTCTGGCATTGAAACGCTGCGCACCGACTTTATTTCCAACGTCTCACACGAGATGAAGACCCCGCTCTCGGTCATCAGCAACTACGGCACGCTCTTGCAAGACCCCGAGCTTGACGAGGCGACACGCATTGAATACGCCAAGCAGATCTCGCACACCTCGCGCCGCCTGGCTTTGATGATGACCAATATCTTAAAACTCAACCGACTCGAAAACCAGCAGATCTATCCGCAAAAACAGACCTTTGACTTAGGCGAGCAGCTTTGCGAATGCCTGCTCCAATACGAGGAGATTTGGGAGCGACGCAATATTTCGATCGAAACCGACATCCAGGACGACGTGCACGTCACCGAGGACGCCGAGCTGCTCTTGCTTGTCTGGAACAACCTACTCTCCAACGCCTTCAAGTTTACCGAGGATGGCGGCACGGTTTCGCTCTCCATGCACAAGGACGAGGATCGCGTGACCGTATCCGTCAGCGACACCGGCTGCGGCATGACGGCCGAGACGGGCAAGCACATCTTTGAAAAATTCTATCAGGGAGACACCTCCCGCGCAACCAAGGGCAACGGCCTTGGGCTGACGCTGGTCAAGCGCGTGATCGATATCATACAGGGTGAGATCCGCGTGCAAAGTCAGCCGGGCGTAGGCAGCACCTTCTCGGTCACGCTCTTTGTGAGGTAAATCTATGAAACACAAGCTGAAAAAACTTGGCCTGTACCTGCTCTATCCGCATCCGCTGCTGATTTTGCTTTTTATCGCCATCTCGGCAGTGCTGCTGACCGTTACCTTTATGAGAGGACGCTCCGAGCATCCCGTAGCTTACGTGACCTACACGTTCTCGTTCTATTCGTTCACGGTTCTTTGCATGCGCATCCCCACCGCCATCCGATTTTTCAAAAATTTCAAGAAAAACAATAAGTACTTGGCCCGCTATTCGGACGATGCCGCGCTGCGCATCAAGATCTCGCTCTACGGCAACTTTGCCTACAACGCAGCCTACGCCGTATTCCAGTTTACACTCGGCCTGTGGCACTCCTCGCTTTGGTACTTCGCCTTTGCCGCGTACTATATTATGCTTGCCATCATGCGCCTTTTCCTCTTGCGTGATGTGCATTCCACCGCACCCGATCAGGACAAGCTTGCGCAATGGAACCGCTACCGCTTCTGCGGCATCATGCTGGTGCTCATGAACCTGGCACTCGCGGTCATCGTTGGGATGATCAACGTGCAAGGCCACCAGACCGCGCATCATCAGATCACCACCATTGCCATGGCGGCCTCGACCTTTACGCTCATGACCATGGCCATTGTCAACGTGGTCAGGTACAGTAAATTCAAAAGCCCCTTGTTCTCTGCCGCCAAAACCATCAGCCTTGCCACCTCGGCCGTTTCCATGCTGACGCTGGAGACCGCTATGCTGGGTGCATTCGGCTCGGCGGAGGATGCAGAGTTCAATGCGCTGATGCCGCTTTTGACCGGGCTTGCGGTCACGGCCTTCGTGCTGGGCATGGGCATTTATATGATCGTGCGTGCAAACAAAAAAATCAATAAAATCAAAAACATGGAGAACAGACGTGAATCAGAATCATGATCAACAGGAATTTATATACACGTACAGCGCCAAGGATCAGCGCGAGATTGACCGCATTCGTCAGAAATACACGGTCAATCCCAAGGATGCAAAGCTGCAACGCCTGCACGATCTGGACGTGAGCGTGCAAAGCTATGCAAGTGCCGCTTCGATTGCGGTCGGCGTGATTGGCTCGCTGGTCATGGGCGCAGGCCTGAGCGTAGTTATGACCGAATTTGGTCAGATACTTGGTCTTGGCATATACGCCGCACCCCTTGGCATTGCAATTGGCGTTGTGGGCATAGCCATTGCCACTTGCGCATACCCCGTCTATCGCGCCGTGAGCGAGCGCAGAAGAAAAAAGATCGCACCCGAGATCCTTACCCTGCTCGACGAGCTGGATCGGGAGAATGAGAAGAAGGACTGAAAAATCAGCAGAAAAACAGCAGGAATTTGTTCAAACGTGAGCAAATTCCTGTTTTTTCTCCATAAATGCCATCGCGATTTCCGTTGACGCGTTATCGTCACAAACCCTTTCTATTCGCTCTCTCCCCCCTGCGCTTGGCTCCGGGCAGCGCTGTACGTTCCCCCCCACACGCCGCCGCAGGCTGCGTGTGGGGGGAATATTTGGTGCTGCCTTGTGCCAAGCACCGGGGGGGAGAATGCGAATCCAAACGGTTTCTGCGTGTTTCCCCCTATAATAAAAGCAGAAGCCTTAACTTCTGCTTTTACTTTTTTTGTTAGTATCAATCCCTGCGCTTTTTGATCATGACTGCGCCAAGGGTGATGCAGGCGATGATAAACGCGCCGCCGCATACCGCGGAATTGCAGCCGCCCTTATCCTCGGGCTCGGTGACCTGCTCTGTGGGAGCTTCTACCTGCTCGGTAGTAGGCGCTTCCGTAACCTCCTCGGTGGGCTGTTCTGTCGTCTCCTCGGTGGTGGGAGCAGGTGCGGGAACCTGCACGTTCTCAATGGTCAAAAAATGCAAAGCCTTATCGTCCGCGCCGGGCGTGACCGCAAAGGAAACGGTCACGGTCTGCCCCTGATATTCGCTCAGATCCACGCCCACGTTTTCAAACACAGCGTGTCCCGCGGATGCCGTCTTGATCCAGCCGTTGGCCATGACCTGCTCTACAAGATCGGCGGGGGCATCTGCGTAAGTGCCGCCCTTTGCTACGTACCAGGTCTTCTGATCCAGCGAGTACAAAATCTTTTTCTGAGAGCCGTTTGCAAAGGCGTAGCCGCTGATGGTCAGCATCAGGTCCTCGCCAAGCGTCAAGGTCGAGCCGTCCAGCGTGGCGGGCTGACGGGCAGCCGCCTTTTGCTCAGTGCTCCAATCCGCGCTATACCCGGGATTTCTCATACCCACAAGCTCGGTATAAGGCTCGTCCGTACCGTCAACACCTTTACCGTTGACGTACGACACGTTGCCCACGTAATAATAAGACCAGGAAGGATCGCCTTCAATGTGCGGGCCGCTCGTGTCCTCTACCTCGCCAAACGAGGAATCAAGTCCAAGTCCGTCCAGGAATTTGATGCCATCTCTTTCCCTGTTGGTAACGGGAACGTCCTGGCCGCTGCACCAAACGCCAAGACCGCTGATGACCGCACGCACCTCGTTCTTACCGTCCGATGCCGCGGTTCTTCTGACAAAGCTCTCATCCTCCAGGGTAACCATCTGGGTCGATCCGCCACCGTCAAACATGATAGCGGTATAGCAGCCAAGCTCCTCCACAAGCTCCTGCATA
>CAZCRV010000055.1:0-7438 GCA_964501175.1 uncultured Clostridium sp. | reverse complement strand
AGCACGCGAACCGTCTGCTTGCGGGGAAGTAGAGATCAGCATAATGGTGCCGTCCTTCTTGACGCCCACGATGGTGCAGGGATAATTGGTGTCCAGCTCCTGCCCCTTGTGCACGCCCTTTTCAATCAGCGTGTAAAATCCGCCCGTCGCTTCCTTGACGCTGTACCAATCCGAAGTCTCGCTCAGACTCATTTTGTCCGAGGTCACCGAGCACTTGATGCTCACAGTGTCGCCCACGGCATACTTGCCCTTCTGCTCGTCAATGGCCTTGCCTCTTGCGGAAATGACCACGGTGCGCGCATCCAACGCGGGTCTTTCGCTTGTATCCCCGCTCTCAAAGATATGCGTGACCGTGCCCGTGACCGTCTCGCCGATGCCAAACGCGGTGGTGCCGTAGGGCGTGTTGATCGAGCAATAGAGATAGATCTCGTACGCATCCTCATACGCCATGGTCTCACCGACGCGGTGGTTATACAGGATGGTAGAATTGGGTGCGGGCAGACGGTTCAGACCCGCAGCCTTTGTATTTAGGGATTGCGTTTCGTTTTCAATTTGCAACGCGACGGCAGGACAGCCGATCACAGCCGTACCGTCCTCCTTGACGCCGAAAATCGGCTGGTTGGCAGCGGGCGTGCCGCGCTCCACGTTATCCGCCTTGGCAAGATAGTTCTCATCCGAGATCTGTGCGGTAGCCCACAGCTCACCGCTCTTGATCATCAGTCCTCTGGAAACCGACACGTGCTTGACCGCAGGTCCTGTGGCGGCCACACCGTCACCGTCGTAATCGGTGTGGTACACGATCCAGGGGTCACCGTTCATGGCGGCAATATACATGCCCTGCGAGGATTGGTCGTTGGCCTTCATGGCAGCTTCTGCCATGGTGCTCTTATCCCAGGTGTAGCTGCCGCCATTGAGTACCTTGACGGCTACGTTTGGGTTATTCGGGTCAATTTCAATGACGTTGACAAGGCCCGCTACGCTGTCGGCATACACAGAGCCCGCAGAGAGCGCATACTGGGTCAGATACACGCCCGTGCCCTGACCGCGGATCTTGATCTCCTCGGTCGCGCTCTTCTCGGTGCCCGTAGGGCCGTTGGCTGCATAGACCATGGCGGACAGGGCTGCCACCAGTATGATCGCGCACAGACAGATCGACATGATTTTTGCATAGAATCTCATGATATTTTTTCCTTTCATTTATATTTCTTTTCATCGGATGCTTTAATACACGCGTGTATTTTTGGCAAACACGATCAAGGGTGCGCTTGCCCAAGGATGGAACAGGCTGGTATTCCACTTCTGCTCCTTGCCCCATGCTTCAAAGGTAGTAGTCGCCCCCTCGTCCAGCATGAGCAGCCAGCAGGTGGGATCGGTGGCAAGACGCACCGCGTCCTCATACCTGTCGTGTTTGACCAAAGCCGCCAGCGCGAAATACGCCATGTAAACGCCCATGGCAGAAAGCCCCTTTTGCACAAGGTAGTCGCCAAGGCGGGTGCACAGCGCCTGATCCTCTGTGTCAATATCAAACAGCAGCGGCAAAAGATTGGAATGCACGGCTGCGTGTCCACTGCCCGGTGCGTCTACGTAAAGCCCCAGCGCGGGCGAATAGAAGGCTTTGACAAACGCGGCCTTAGCCTTCTCGGTCATGCCCGTGGGTTGCATACCGAGAATGCCGTACATCTCATCCATTGCGGACAAGCATCCGCACCAAAAGGCGTTGATGACGTTGTGCACGCCGCTCGGAACACCGCCCGAGGGCAGCTCGAAATCATAGCCGTCGCGCAAATTGGCAGGCCAGTCGACAAGATTCCATTTGTCGCTCACGCCGTCAAGCAGGCCGTCTTGATTGGCATAACGCAAAAAGTATTGGTAAAGCCCCGTGGCATACGGCTCGACCTCGCGCACAAATTCGACGTCGCCGTCCATGGCGTACACCCAGCACACAAGCGCGGGGAACTGCAAGGAATAATCCGCGATCTCCTGCATATAGGCGCTTGTGGACACGGCCATAAGCCCCGGGCAGACGCAGGACACGGCGCAAAAATCACGTATTGCCTTTTTGATCATGGCCATGTCTCCCGTCAAGGTCGCCTGCGCGCGGGCAGAGATGGCCACGTCGCCCAGATACTGCCCCTTTTCGCGCGTGGGGCAATCGGGAAAGATCTCCTGCACGCCATACTTGATCGTGTCCGCGCAAAGGCGCAAAACGCGCGTCAGCGCCTCGTTATCGGTAGGATACTCGGCTCGCGCGACGCAAGGATAATGCCGCACGATCATGGCTGCATCAAGCAGCTCCGCGCCATCGGGCAGCAGCACCTCGGCATAGCGGAAGGCCTTATAATCAAACTGATCAAGCACATCCTTGCCGCCTGAGAGCACCCATTCCTCCTCGTAGGTGCAGTTGCAGCGCATTTCGTATCTCGCCCTGCCCTGCCCGTCAAGCTCCTCGGCACAGCGCACGCGCACCACCTCGCCCGCGCCGCCCTTGACGGTCAACGCAAGATACCCAACCGCCTCGCGGCCATAGTCCAGCAGCACGCCGCCCTCGATTGGCGTTACGCTTGCGGGCTCTGCACGGTACACGTCAAGCTGCGCGGTGGGCTGCTTGTGCATGGTATAGTCGGCAGACGCAAAAATTGCGGCGTTTTGCCACGCGGAATCGTCAAAATCGGGATCTGCAAAGCCTACCTCGGGCGCGCGGCTGTCGTACCGTTCCAAATACGCGGTATCGTAGCCAACCTTGCCCGTGGCCAAGTAGGCGGTATGATCTGCGCACAACCAGTCCGTATCGCTGACAAGGAATCTCTTGCCATCCAGGTATAGATCAAAATACATCATGTGCCGCCCCTCGCCCGACACCCACACGCGATTGACCAGCCCTTGGTACAGCGTGTGCAGTGCAAAGGTGTTCTCGCCCTCGCGCATATGTTCGGTCACGTCGATCTCGTTGTAAAAATAGTTCTGCGGATAGGCGGGTGCAGGCCCCATGGTCACAAAGCGGCCACCGATATAGAGCTTGTAATAATCGTCTGCCGAGACGCGTAGCACCGCCTTGGAAAATGCGGGCAGCACGGCCTTGCGGCGGTACAGAATATGCCTGTTTTGCAGCGCGGAATCCTGCACCATGGGCACGTGCTCCGCAAACTGCTTATGAAAGGGATTTTGCGGCACGACGGCGGCAAAATCGGGATGACAGATGAATAAGGGTTGCATACTCTCCTCCGTTTGTTCCTTTGCTTTATTATACCATATCGGAAAAGGGTTTGCAAGAGAAAGATCAAAGCGAGCACAATGGGGCGGTGGAAACAGCGGAAAAAATAAGGACTTATTTTCCCAAAACAGCCATTGTTTATGAATATTTTCATATATAGTTGCCGTAGGTAAGGAGGAGCAAGCCCCTCCCCTACCGCCCGATATACTGGTTGGGCGAATTTTCATAGGTTGATACAACCAAACCCTATGCAAGGTAGGGGAGGGGCTTGCTCCTCCTTATCTGCGCTTTTTATCATAAACAACAGGACAGCATTCTAAAATGCTGCCCTGTTTGGAATTTTTGAAAATTACCCTTGTTTCCGCAGCCCCATTGGCCGCTTTTTTACTTCGCCGGGAAGAAGAACTTCACCGGCTCTTCTGCATCCTCGGTGAGCAGATAGATAAAGTCAACCTTGGCCGCCTCTCCAAAGACAACGTCACTCTCCCACTCTTGCATGGTGCCCGGATAGTGATAGATCCATTTTTCATACGATTTATCCTGCGCTTCCCTGCCAAAATAGCGCAAGGACTCGGGCAGATAAATATTCACCGTCCATTCATACGCCGCGTCCATGCCTGCAAAGCAATTGTCTTTGATTTCTATGACGCTCTCGGGCAAATGCAGGTCGACTTGATTCTGCGCTCCTTCCACGTTCGGCTGTAACCGGCTCAGCACAAATGCGTAAGAATCCAGCGTCAGAAGATTCGCGTCCTCGGGGAATCCTCCGTCGTCTCGCAAATAAAGCAACAGCGTACCCGTCTCGACGTTCACAAGGCAACCGCCGATCATGCGAAGCGTGGGATTCTCTTTTGCAATCGTGACGGTCTCAAGCCCCGTCATGACCGACCACATGGAAGAATTGATCGAGCTGACGGTGCTCGGAATGACCAATTCCACCACGCCCCGCAGATCCGCAGTATGCAAAACGGTCAAGGCAAGCTCGACCCGCTCGCGGCTCTTGCTCTGCTTTGCCAGGGCCACGACCTCTTCAACGCTCTGCAAATACATCTCTTGATTCCAACCGCAGTACTCGGTCAGATAACTATATATCTTTTCGAGCTCGGCTACCCCCGCATTGGTATCAAACACGTAAATATCGCCAAGAGCGGCAATGGGGAATGCATCCACCAAGGCTTGGTAACTCTTCTCGTCCAGGTTGTTTGCAGATAATTTCAGATAATACGCAGTCAATTTCGATGCGTCAAAGGCACTGATATCGTTATTCTGAGCAGTCTGAATTAACTCATTCATGGCAGACGCGGTCAACACGTACGGAAAATCCGCGTGCGGCGAGCGCTTGACGCGCGTTGCCTGACCGATATCAATCGCCGTGACCACGTCTCCCTTGGGCGAGGTCTCGGGGATCTCAAGCACAAAATCCCCTTCAAAATTCGGGTCGGTGGTGATATACTTCAGCGAGCAGGTGCCGTCTCCGTTGGAAAGAAAATACAGGTGATAGGGCTCTCCGTCCTCAAAGATCTCCTCTGCTCCAAGGTCGGGATAGCGCGGGCGCATCAGCGCGTCAAAGATGGGCGTATTCCACAGCCTTTGGGATATCCCCTCGGGCAGCAGCTGCTCCAGCCTCTCCACCGTTTGCTCGCGCCATGGCTCATAGCCCTCGAGCTCGTAAAGCTGCTCGGCCAGCGTCTCAAAGTCGCCCGCCAGCACCGCCTGCCCCACGGGGTGCGCCAATGCCGCCAAGGGCATGCACAAAATAAGCATCAGCACAAAGCAAGCAGCGGCCGTCAGCATGCGCGTAGCCGCTCTGCGGGCATTTTGCCTGCGCGCCAGGCGCTCATCCATTTGGTAATAGCGTGCCAGAACCCGATCGTCGATCTGTCCGATCACGCGAAAAAAGCGTTCTTTATTCATACCGTAATGCCCTCCTCTTCGAATTTTTGGCGAAGCTCGCGCTTGATGACGGCGAGCTCCTTGCTGACCAAGGATTGGCTGCAGCCAAGACGCTTGGCAATCTGCGGGATGGTCAAAGAGAAGAAAAAGCGAGAGGTGAAGACATACATGCGTCGATCGGGCGCGTCATCCAAGTATTGCGTGATGATGCGCGCCACGGCCGCATCCTGCAGCTCGCGGTCCAGGTCATACGGGTCGGGCAAAAACTCCTGCACCTCGTCCAAAGGGCTGTACGTCATGGCAGACGCGCGCTTTTGTCTGTTGAGATAATCGTAGCGATCCAGCGACAGATTGCGCGTGATCTTTGCCAGGAATGCGCGCAGAATCTGCGGACGCTGCGGCGGGATGGAGTTCCACGTTTTGAGATACGTATCCTGCAAGCATTCGTCCACGTCCTGCTCGTTGTACAGAATGTTATACGCCACGGCGTGCAAGTATTCGCAGTATTTTTTGTCCGTCTCGGCAATTGCGCGCTCCTCGCGAGCAAAATACAGATCAATGATCTGCTCGTCGCTGAGCACCGCACCCGACTTTTTGACTCTCATACACCCCTCCTTCAGGGTCCCCTCGTGACCCTTTATTCTTATAGACGGCATTTTTTCGAAACCTTGTAAAAATATTGTATCATATTTTTGCTTTTATGTAAAGAAAAAGGCTGCGGCAATGCCGCAGCCAAAATTTTCTCATTTTACATCTCCTCTGCCAAGGTCTTGCGCTTTTTCCACACGCCCGAGAGGAAATAGATAAGACTGGGGATGGCGTAGCCGTAAGGCGCAAGCCCGTAGCCCAGCACAAAGCCGTAAAAGCCCCAACCAAGCACGATGCCGAACAGCCAGGATAGGCCGATACGCAGCACCACGCCGTCCAAGAGCGCCAGCACCATGGAGAGCTTGGCGTGCCCAAGGCCTTGAATGAACGCGCCGCTGCCGCGCATGACGGCAAAGGCCGGGAACATCCACAGAATGGCCGAAATGAAGGTATGCGACATTTCGTGCACCGCGGGGTCGTCCGAGAATACCATGAACAGCTGCTTACCGAAGCACACGTACAGCACCATGAAGAACACGGTCAAGGCGACGGAATACACCCACGCCCAATGCACGATCTTTTTGGTGCGTGCCTGCTGCCCTGCACCGATATTCTGGCTGATCATGGGCATGGCGGCATACTGAATGCCCTGCGAGATCTTGTTGACGATGTCGTCGATGCGCACACCGACGCCAAAGGTGGCCGAGGCTTCGACGCTGATGTCGTTGATCAGCGCGTTGACGGTCAGCATGGACAGGTTGATAAAGCCCGACTGAATGGCCATGGGCGTGCCCTGCTTGACGATCATACCCACGTATTTGAGATTGGGAACAAAGCTCTCTTTTTTGAAATCAAAGCCAAAGGCCTCGCGGCGACGGTACAAAAAGTAGATGGAAAAAATAAACGAAACGGCTTGGCCGATGATGGTTGCCCACGCAGCGCCCGCAACGCCCCAGCCAAGCAGGCCGGTGAACACAAGGTCAAGCACCAGGTTGATAGCCGATGCAATGCCGATGAACAAAAACGGACGCTTGGCGTCGCCCATGCCGCGCAGCACGGCCGAGACCATGTTGTACCCTGCCGTAAAGATCAGACCCAAGGCGCAAATGACCAAGTAATCCATGGCCATGTCGTAGGATTCGTCGGGGATGTTCATAACCTGCAGAATGGTATGGCGGAACACAAGAATGACGCCCGAAAGCACCAAGGAAAGCGCCAGCACAAAGCCGAACAGCGTACCCATGATGTCGTTCATTTTCTTTTTCTTGCCCGCGCCCAGCGCCTGCGCGATCAGAACCTGCCCCGCGTTGGAAAAGCCGAGGCAGACCATGGTGGCAAAATTGACGATCTGCGAGGACTGCGACACGGCACTAAGCCCGGGCGTGCCCACGAACTCGCCGACAATGATCATATCAATGGTGCTGTACAGCACCTGCATGGCGTTGGACGCCATAAAAGGCAGCGAGAATAACAGCAGCTGCCGCGCGATATTTCCTTGTGTGAAATCTTTTCTTAATGTCTTGGTCGCCAAAGTCCTTGTCCTTCTTTCGATGTGCTACCTTATACTATAGCACAAATTCGAAATGTTGGCAAGAGACTGTCCGATTTTCTTTCACAAATTGCCAAGATTTCAAAAGTTTATCAAAAAAAGGACTTGACTCACCGCCCAAGGCGTGATATAATATACGAGTTATTGGGATGTCGCCAAGCGGTAAGGCACCAGACTTTGACTCTGGCACTCGTCGG